>NZ_JBSGCY010000164.1:0-13562 GCF_053602115.1 Nocardia sp. NPDC004582
CAGGGAGACGTCCAGGCTGCACAGGTACGCGTTGCCGTAGGCGCCGTAGCTGCTGAACCGCGCGACGCCATTGAGGACGTCGGGCAGTTCGACGGCCGCCTTGTCCAGCGACGCGCCATTGAGCAGCAGCAAGGCGACACCTGCGGAGGCGTCGGTCTGCGCGCGGGCCGCGCCGGGCTTCACCTGGGCGAGGATGCCCACCAGCGAATCCGTCGCCGTCGCAACGCGTTCCACCGACGATTTCAGCGTGCCGCCCTGTGCGTAGAGGGCGTCGGTGAGTGCCCGCGCCTGGGTGATCAGGGTTTCGAGCTCAGTGCTGCGGTGGGCCAGGCCGGAGATGACGCTGCTGAGATTGCCGATCACCTGGCCCAGGATCTCGTCGCGCTGACCGAAGGTCCCGGCCAGCTGCGCGGCCTGCGTCACCAGGGCGCTCAACGAGACGCCATTGCCCTGCAACGCCTGGATCAGGGTCTCCGACAGTGAGTTCACCTGATCGGGTTGCAGCACGCTGAACAGCGGCTCGAACCCCGACAGCAGGGAGGAGACGTCGAAGGACGGCTCGGTCCGGTCCAAGGGGATCTGGCCGCCCGCGGGCAGCGGCGCGCCCGCGTCCTTGCCCGGCAGCAGCGCGATATAGCGCTGGCCGATCAGGTTCTGGTAACGCACCAGCGCTTTCGTGGAGGTGGTGGGATGCTGTGTGGCCTCGATACGGAAGTCGACCCGGGCGCGGTAGCCGTCGGTGAAGTCGATCTTGTCGACCCGGCCGACCCGCACCCCCGCCATCCGGATGTCATCGCCGACCCGTAGGCCCAGGACATCGGAGAACACGGCGGAGTAGGAGTTGGTGGCGCCGGGCACCGTGCGTTGCAGGGTGGACCACATGGTGTAGGTGAGCAGGACCGCGACCGCGGCGAAGAGGCCGAAGCCCGCCAAGGCTTTTCCGGACTTCACGACGCGCCTCCCGTCTCGGCCGGGACCAGGGAACCGCCCGCGAGCAGGGGAGTGAGCAACAGCAGCTGGGCCGCGTCCGGCTGATGACCGACGATCGCGGCGATCGCGTCGCCGCCGCGCAATCCGGCGGGCTGGACGGCCTCCGGCGCGGGCTGGGTCGCGCTCGCCGGTGCCGTGAGCCCGGGGATCGCGGGCAGTCCCGGAATCGATGGAAGGCCCGGGATCGCGGGCAGACTCGGCAGGCCCGGTATCGCCGGTGTGGCCGCCGGCGTCGGCGCGGGCCCGGCGGCATTGAGCCAGGTGGGCAGCTGCTGCTGCGGGAACTGTTGCGCCGGAGCGGTATCCGGCACCGTCGACCCGCCGCAGCGTGGTCCGGCGAGCTCCCCATAGCGCGGGCAGTCCGCGGCCGTGTACTGCTGGAACGGCGTGAACGTCACGTCCATCCGCCACACCATCTGCTGCTTGGGCCCGAAGGTGAAGACGCCCCGCAACCGCTGCAGGGCGGTATTGAGGTTGGCGATGGCGAACGGGATGGCCTGCGGATCCTGCGCCAGGCTGCCGAAGAGCTGATTCAGTCCCGACACCAGGAACTTGCCGGACTCGGGATTGCGGGCGAAGAGCCCGTTCACCGTGTCCACCGCACTGCCGCCAGTGGTCAGCAGGCCGACCAGGGCCGCCCGCTGTTCGGTGAGGGTGCGCGCGGTGGTCACCGACTTCGCCAGGGTCCCCACCAGATCCGGGGCGGACTCGCTCAACGCGGTCGCCGCCCGGCCCAGATTGCCGAGCAGATCGCCGACGCCCTCGATGCCTCGCACCTCGGTGACCCAGCGGTCGAGCCGCTCCACCGTGGACCCGGGCACCCGCGCCGACGGATCCAGCGCCGCCGCCAGTGTCGACAGCACCCGGCCCAGCTTCTCGGGCTGGATGTTGTCGAGCACGGCGCGCAACACGTTGAGGGTGCTCTGCAATTGGACCGTCGCCGTGCTGGTGTCCTCCGGAATGGTCGCGCCCGCGCGCACAGTGTCCTTGGTGGCCGCGGTGTCCACCAGTTCGACCGCGGTGACCCCGAAGATGTTGTTCGGGATCACCCGGGCCGCCACATTGGCCGGAATCGTCTTCGCCACCACCGGTTTGAGGGCGATCGCGGCTTCCTGCCGCTCACCCTTGGCGACCACGGTCACGTCCTCGACGCGGCCGACGATCATGCCGCGGAACTTCACGTCGGCGTGGGCGGGCAGTCCGTCGCCGGTACTGGTGAGCACCGCGGTGACCGCCACCTTGTCCTCGAAGCGGCCGTTGTAGCGCAGCGCCAGCAGATACAGCAGCAGCGCGACCGTGCTGAGCAGCGCGAGCCCGGCCAGCGTGAGGTCGCGGGCCGTGGGGCCCCGCCCGCTGGGATCGAGAATCATCGAAACACCTATCCCGAGATGCGGAAGCCGGGGTCGATACCCCAGATCGCAAGGGTCAGAAAGAGATTGACGAAGACCATGACGACGATGACCATCTTGATGGCGCGTCCGGCCGCCACCCCGACGCCCTCGGGCCCGCCGGTGGCGACGAAGCCGTAGTAGCACTGGATGAACGTCGAGATCATCACGAACACCATGACCTTGAGCAGCGACCAGAACACGTCCGGTCCCAGCAGGAACTGGAAGAAGTAGTGGTCGTAGGTGCCGGCGGTGGTGCCGCCCAGAATCAGCACCGACAGCTTGGTCGCCAGATACGCCACCGCCAGGCCCACGCTGTAGAGCGGGATGATGGTCAGTGTCGAGGCGATCATGCGGGTGCTGATCAGGTACGGAAGCGGGCGGATGGCAATGGATTCCAGCGCGTCGATCTCCTCGGAGATGCGCATGGCGCCCAGCTGCGCGGTGAACCGGCACCCGGCCTGGATCGCGAACGCCAGGGTCGCGATGATCGGGGCCAGCTCCCGGGTGGTCGCGAAACCGGAGATCGCGCCGGTGAGCGGGCTCATGGTGAGCAGGTTCAAGGCCGTGAACGACTCCATACCGACGGTGATGCCGCCGAAACCGCACAGCGCCACCACCACGCCGATGGTGCCGCCGCCCACCACCAGGGAACCGTTGCCCCAGCCGACATCGGCGGTCAGGCGCAACACCTCCTGGCGATAGTGCCTGAGCACGAACGGAATCGCGATCAGGGCCTGGAAGAAGGTGATGACCTGATGGCCCAGGCGCTGATTGGCCTGGATCGGCACCGACACCGCGTTCGCGGCCAGGCGCACGGGTCTGAGCGCCGGGGGAGTGTAGGTACTGCCCATCTCACACCACCTTCGTCGGGAGCAGCGTGTTGTAGAGCTGGGTGAGCGCGATATTGGTGGCGAACAGCATCAGCGCCGAGCTCACCACCGCCGAGTTCACCGCATTGGCCACCCCGCCCGGGCCGCCGTGCGCGTGCAGGCCGATATCGCAGGCGATCACCGCGGTCAGCAGGCCGAAGATGGCGGCCTTGAGCACCGCGATCACCAGGTCGTTGGCCACCGCGAAGGACGCGAACGAGCCGATGAACGAGCCCGGCGTCCCCGACTGGGCGTAGACATTGAACATGTAGGCCGTCGCGAAGCCCACGAACACGATGAACCCGCACAGCAGCATGCTCACCAGCACCGCGGCCGCCAGCCGCGGCGCGACCAGCCGGCGCACCGGATCCACGCCCATCACCATCATGGCGTCGATCTCCTCCCGGATCGTGCGCGAGCCCAGGTCGGCGGTGATGGCCGAGCCGACCGCGCCCGCGATCATGAGCGAGGTGACCAGCGGCGCGCCCTGGCGGATGATGCCGAGCCCGGCCACCGCGCCGATGAAGGTGGTCGCGCCGACCTGATTCACCAACGCGCCCACCTGGATCGACACCACCACCGCGATCGGGATGGCCACCAGCACCGTCGGCGCGGCGGATACGCTCGTCATGAACGCGCACTGTTTGATGAACTCGCGGTACGGGAATCGCCGCCGCAGGATCGACACCACCAGCTGGCGTAGCGCGTCCCGGCCCAGTTCGACCTGCCGGCCGAGGGTTTCCAGGGACCGCTGCGGATGATCGCGCCACAACTGCCGGGCGCTGCGGGCGATCCGTTCCAGTTCGGAGGGTTCCGTTGTGGCGGACGGCTTTTCGAGTGTCGTCATCAGGCCATGTCCTCGAGGTAGCGCTGCAACAGCACCAGCAGATACCCGGCCACCGAGAGACCGGCGGCCACGGTGCACAGCACGGTCACCCACAGGCCCACGCGCAGAACGGGATTCACTTTCATACGCCCACCGAGAATCTTGATCGCGATGACCAGGAGGTCGATGAGCCAGACCAGCACCATCATCTACGTCATGCACACATTCGAGAAGGTGAGCACCGGCCAGCACACGATCGATCCGAGGAACGAGATGATCACGTCGAGGCCGTGCAACTGCTTCAGATGTGCGGTGTGGGTGAGTGTCCACACCACCCCCACCAGCCCGTAGGGAATGGCCAGGATGATCAGCGTCCCGAGGAATTCGGACACCTTCATCTCGTAGCTCAGTATGCGATCCAACCGTTTCAGCATCTTGCGAACGTCCTCTCACGTCCCCGCCCCGCGCCTGGTGTGCACGAGCTGCCGCAGCGACGTATGTTACTCACGATTCTCGCGAATGGAAGTCGATTCGGCGATCTTCTCCGGAGATGAGATTGCGGAGGTACAACATCTCACGCTGCACAAACGCAGTAACACGTAATGGATTAAGTTACTTGCAATTCCCCTCTTGAATCCGCACCGGCGGCACGGAATCATCAGTAACATAGCCCGCGCTCGATCGAAGGAGATCCATGACCATCGCGGCACCGCAGCCGGCCGGCGACGCCACGCTCACCCTCGAACAGACCCGCATCCACATCCCCGGCGTGCACCGCGCCGATACCAAACGCCCGCCGAAACTCGAGGATGCCCTGGACTTCTGGCAGTTCTCCGGCGCGGCCGCCAATGTCGCCATGCAGATGGCGCGACCAGGCGTCGGGCACGGCGTGGCCGACAGCAAGGTGCACTCCGGGGCGCTCATGGTGCATCCGTGGAAACGGTTGCGCACCACCGCTTCCTACCTCGCGGTCGCGATTCTCGGCACGCCCGAGGAGAAGGTCGCCTTCCGGGAGGCGGTCAATGTCGCCCACCGCCAGGTGAAGTCCGAACCCGGGGCCGCGGTCCGCTACAACGCCTTCGACCGCGACCTGCAACTGTGGGTCGCGGCCTGCCTCTACATCGGCTTCGAGGACTCCTATCAGCTGCTCAACGGGAAGATGAATCCCGAACAGGCCGAGGCGTTCTACTCCACCTCCGCGCCCCTGGGCACCACCCTGCAGGTCACCGAGGAGATGTGGCCCGCCACCCGCGCCGAATTCGACGAGTACTGGGTGCGCGCGTGCGCGCAGGTGGCGGCCGACGAGAAGGTCCGCGCCTTCATCGACGACCTGCTGCACCTGCGCATGATCCACTGGTATCTGCGGGTGAGCTTCGGCGGGCTGCTGCGCTTCCTCACCGTCGGCTACCTGCCCCCGTACTTCCGCGCGCAGCTCGGCGTGAGCTGGACCGCCGCCGATCAGCGCCGCTTCGAGCACCTGTTCGTGTTCGTGGGCTTCGTGAACCGGTTCATTCCCCGGTTCATTCGCACCGCGGGCACCCGCACCATGATGGCGAACGTGCGCCGCCGCCTGCGGGTGCACAAGGCACTGATCTGATCCTCGGGCTCAGGCCGATCCTTTAGCCACCGCGCATCGGGGTCATGCGGTGGTGGGCTGGGACAGGTCATACACGGTGCTGCCGCCGACGGTGATCGCGGTGAAGTGGGACTTCACCCAGGCCGAGATCTGGGAGCCGCTCGAATCGGCGTTGCCGCCCATGACCATTCCGCCGTCGAGGAAGTAGCGGATCTGACCCCCGGCGACGTAGGTCTGGAATTTCGCCAGGGTGGGGGAGTTGTCGCCGCCGGTGAAGCCGCCGATCGCCATGACCGACTTACCGGAATTCAAGGCAAGGCCCGCAGCCGAACCCGCGCCGATCGTCGCCGCCGCCCAGCGGGCGTCGCTCTGCTCGAGTAGGGCCACCAGCTCGGCATTGTTCGCCGATGAGAACGTCGGGACGGGCCCGTTGCCTTGCGCGTTGTCGCCGTCGCCGCCGGGCATGCCGCCTGGGCCGAAACTCTGGCCGGCGGCGGGTCCGGAGAGTGGATTGCCGCCGCTGTGTGGCTGGGCCGCGGTCGCGACCGCCCAGGCGCTCGCGCCACCGAGTCCGAACAGCACGCCGGCCATGGCGAGGACGGCGGCGTAGCGGCGGGATTCGCGGGTGCCGGCGATGACGGTCAGCGCCACCAGGATCGAGCCGATCAGCGCGGTCCAGCGCAGCCAAGGCAGCCAGTCCGGGGTGCGGTTCAGCAGCACGAAGGACCACGCGCCGGTGCCGGCCGCCATCAGGGCCAAGGTCAGGCGCGCGGCGGGATGGGCCGCGCACGACCATAATTCGCGCGCCGACAAGGCGACCAGTGCGCCGATCGCCGGGGCCAGGGCCACGGTGTAGTACGGGTGCACGATGCCGCCCATGAACGAGAAGGTCACCCCGGTGACCAGCAGCCAGCCACCCCACAGGACGATGGCCGCCCGGGTCGGGTCGGTGCGTGGTGCGCGGCGGGTGAGCCAGAGCCCGGCGGCCAGCCCGATCAGCGCGGCCGGGAGCAGCCACGAGATCTCGCCGCCCATCTCCGGATCGAAAAGCCTTGTGATGCCGGAAGATCCGCTGAACCCGGCGAATCCGGACATGCCCTCGGGCGCGTCGCCATTGCCGGGACCATGGGAACCCATATTGCCGCTCCCGCCGAAGATGCGGCCCAGCCCGTTGTAGCCGACCGCCAGTTGCCACAGGCTGTTATCGGTGGAGCCGCCGATGAACGGCCGAGAATCCGCGGGCCACACATCCACGAGGACGATGTACCACCCCGCCGAGACCACGACGGCGACGCAGGCCAGGACCAGTGCCCGGATCCGCTGTCGCAGTGGGCTGTTCGCGGCGATCAGGAAGGCCAGGCCGAGCCCGGGCAGGATCAGGAAAGCCTGCATCATCTTGGTGAGGAAGCCGAACCCCACCGCCACACCCGCCAGCATCAGCCACCCGGCCGGTGCGGACCACACCCGGTCGCCAGTGGCCTGAATGGCGCGCACCGTGCAGTAGGCCGCCGCGACGAGCAGCAGCACCAGCAGCGCGTCGGGATTATCGAAGCGGAAGATCAACACCGCCACCGGTGTCAGGCCCGCGATCACCCCGGCCAGCAGCCCGGCGCCCGGCCCGCTCAACCGCCGCACGGTGGCCGCGAGCAGCCCGACCGCCGCGACACCCATCAGCGCCTGCGGCAGCAACACCGACCACTGACCGAATCCGAGCAGCTTCCCGGCCAGGCCCATCGCCCACAATGCCGCTGGCGGCTTATCCACCGTGATGGCGTTCCCGGCGTCGAACGACCCGAACAGCAATGCCTTCCAACTCTTCGAACCCGCCTGGGCGGCCGCCGAGTAGTACTCATTGCCCCAGCCGGAGTTCGTCAGATCCCAGAGATAGAGCACCGCGGTCACCGCGAGCAGTCCGGCCAGCCCCGGACGCGCCCATCGGGGTTGGCCGGGCGGCCCGAAAACCACCCGGGCAAGCCGTGTTCCACCCCGCCCGTCCTCGCGCTCATCCCCTCGATCGGTCGCGGCCACCTCCGGCCGCCACGCAGTCGACGTCATATCGCATCCCTTCGCTCACCGCGACACCGTGATCGCGGCGCGGTCGTCGCAACGATCCTGTTCGCCGCGGCTCGGGTCGAATGGCGTGCGAATCTGGGAGTCGGCTGGGAGCACGGTGTGGACCCGCGACAGCGGCATCGCGGGCCGCGCGCCGACACGCACGGCGGTGAGGTCTCCGTAGAATCCGGTTTCCGGCGTGCTTCGGACGGTGCGGGAATTACGGGTGTGGCGATGGCCGGTGTGCAAATCTCGCCGGGGCACACTGGATCGCACCGAGATCTGATCTTGTTCGGAAGGTTTGGCTACGGCGGGCGGGTGAACGAGAAGGAGAGAGTGTGGGTGCGCCGAACATCCTGTTCTTCCACGTCGACAACCTCGGCTTCGGTGAGCTGAGCTGCTACAGCGGCGGCCCGTTCCGCGGGGTGTGGACCACCCGCATCGACGACTTCGCCAAGGAGGGCTTCCGCCTCACCAACTACGTGCCCGAGGCCCAATGCACCCCGACTCGCTCGGCCCTGCTGACCGGCCGCTACGCGATCCGCTCCGGCAACCACTCGGTCCCGCTCGGAGCACCGGCGGGATGGGGTCTGGTCGCGTGGGAACGCACCCTCGGTGACGTGTTCACCGACGCCGGATACCGCTGCGCGGTGTATGGCAAATGGCATGTCGGGGAAGGGTCCGGTCGCTGGCCGGTCGACCACGGATTCGCCGAATGGTCCGGTCCGCCGCGTACCTACGACGAAGCCCTCTGGCCCGACGATCCCTGGTACGACCCGGCCCGGGACCCGGTCAGCCGCATGGTCACCCAGAAAGCCGGCGATGCCGACGTCACCGAGGGGCCGCAGCTGACCCTCGATGTGCGCCGCGACGTCGACAGCGACTACCTCGAGCGCACGGAGGCTTTCATCCGCTCCGCGGCCGATGCGCGCGAACCGTTCTTCGTCTACTTCAACCATTCCCTCATGCACATGCCGGTCGTTCCCCGCGCGGAATTCGCCGGGCGCACCGGCAACGGCGACTGGGCCGACAGCCTGCTCGAACTCGACACCGACTTCGGGCGCCTGCTGGATCTGATCGACCAGCTCGACATCACCGGCAACACCCTGGTGGTGTTCGCCGGGGACAACGGTCCCGAAGAGATGCTGCCCTGGCGCGGGACGCCGGGCTACTGGGAGGGCTCCTACTTCGGGGGCGGCGAGGGAAATCTGCGCACACCCTGCATCGCGCGCTGGCCCGGCCATATCACCGCCGGGCAGGTCAGCAATGACATCATGCACGTGACCGATTGGTTCACCACGCTGCTGTCCGCGGCGAGAATCCCGCTGCCGGCGGACCGGGTCATCGATGGTCAGGACCAACTGGGCTGGCTCAGCGGGAACACCAGCGACTCCGCGCGCGACGGGTACCCGTACTGGAAGGGTGATCAGCTCTTCGGCGTCAAATGGCGCGACTTCAAACTGGTTCTCAAACAACAGAAGTACTCCACCGACGCCGTCGAGGACCTCCCGAGTCCACACCTGATCAACCTGATCACCGACCCGCAGGAACGCGAAGCGTTCAACTATCGCTACCTGCACACCTGGGTGATCACCCACATGGCGCGCATCCTCGGCGAATACCGGCAATCTATCATCGCCGAACCCCTCATCCCATCCGGCGCCCCACTGGACCACGTCCCGAACAGCAAGTGACACAAGCCGGATCAACCCGCTGAAGCACGGGCCGGACTCGGGCCCGACGGCGCGGTGCGCTCGCCATGAGCTTGCGTTTAGGACGTCCGGCCAGATGCTCTGCGGCAGAGGCGCATACCCGCTGCATGACAGGACCTTCGGCACTGTTCTCTGCGTTGTGGAACTGACAACCTGATTCTCCAGAAGACGGCAGGTTGACCGAGAAGTTCGTGCTGGATGCGACGCGCTGCCACGACACTCCGAACCACCCGTCACGCCACCAGTCGCGACAGCGATGAGGTGCGATAGGAGCGGCTCGCCCGGGAGGCGGACATGGGAATGGAAGTCGTTGTGGGTCTGGTGATTGCGTGGGCAATCGGCAAGGCTCGCCGCGTGGGGCAACGCATCGATGGTCTGACGGACGAAGCCCTCGATCGCGCCGTCGACAGGGTCTGGACTGTCGTCTCGCAGGCGCTCGGCGACGATCCGGCGGTCGAGCGGCTCGTCCGGGAAGCGCGCGATACGGGCACAGCCTCGGCGGAGGCGCGGCACCAGGCTCAAGTCGCTCTGGAAGCGGCGGCACGCCGTGACCCCTCGTTCGCCACGGCGCTACGGACAGCGATTGCTGACAACCACCCACAGTCGCCAACTGCTGTTGCTACCAGTCAAATTGGCTCGGCTGGCAGCATCGCAACCGGTCAGATCACAGCCGGTGGTTCGGTCCGTCTCGAGGCCACGAACAAGGTCGTGAACCGTGCGGTGAACTTCGCGCAGCAGAATCCGCGGTCGGTGCTAATCGGAGGTATCGGCTTGCTGGTTCTCCTGGCAATTTTCGCATCGTGCGTCGCCATCAAGAGAGATCAGCAGTCGGGAGCTCCGAATGTCCCGGCCGGGAGCCTCGTCACGTCAGCTCCAGCGACGGTACCGGCAACCACAACGTCTGCGGGGCTCAGCGGCATGCCATCGCACGGGCTCTTGACTGCGGCGCTCGGGCAGGACTACAAGTCTCTGGAGTATGGCGTATTGGACGTTGCAACGGGAAGCTATCTTCCTTTTAGGAAGTTCTCGACAACGACTGCGGCACAAATATCCGGCTACCGAGACGACGTCTCCCCGGACTGGAAACTGCTCGGAGCGACTATGGCGGTCGGCCGCGACACGCACGCAGGATGGATCGACACATCAGGAAATTTCACTGACGTCACAGCTCAAATTCTGAGGAGTGCTCCACCACGAAGTGACTTTGCAAAGCCGCTGATTCAAGCGGTCGCCGGTTTTGATAGTGCAGGTGCCTTTTATTTCGAAGATGAAACAGGAAAAGACGACGACACTGGCAGTACCATCTACCGGGTCCAGGTCGCGAACCCCTCATCGGCTGTTGAGTTCGCGCATATTGAAAGGGGCGCGCTCTGGTATCACCGCTACTACTGGAACTTGAACCACGATCTCACGCCTTTTTCCGCAAATCCTGATGTTTGCCCATCGGTGCGTGAAGTAAACGACTTTGTTTGGCTGGATCCGGATCGTTTCATCACTGCCGCGTACGGCGGCGGCGAGCTGTTGATATGGAATATTCATACCACTATGTGTCCTTGGGATACAGGTGGTCGTCAGTATGAGTCGACGCTGTTGTCCAACATGACTTCCTATGCTATTTCGGACCCTCGTATCAACCCGGCAAAAGACACGATTATGTTCTTCTCTGATACGCAGAATTTCGCGGGGATGTATACAGTCCCGTTGGCAGGTGGAACGCCGACCCGAACGGGTCTAACGAGGGCGCAGCTGCGGGATCATCGGATTGTCCGATGGATTTGATCGTTTGTTCCAGATCTATGGATGTTCAGAAGCGGCGGGTCTGTGCGATCTATCGGTGTGCGTTGATGACTGTCTCTGTCTTGACAGCGTGCAGCGGACTGGTTGCGGCTGGCTGCGCCAGTTCAGCGAATAATGGCGATATTCCGTCTGGCTCAGGTGGGTCTGTACCCTCCGCGCAAATCGTTACGTCGTCGGAGCCCGCGCATGCCACGGCGCGAACGACAACGGTCTCGGCATCTGATGCGTCAGGGTGTGCGGAAGCATCGATCACGACAAACCTGACCGCCGAGCAGTACGCTGCGGCCGTCGTTGATCTAGCTCAGCAACCCAGCAGTCCTCTGCTCAAGGGTGCCGTAGCGCTGACCGCAGACTCTGAGATGCAAGTGCTCCGCGATATTGGTACCGCAGACGTCATCTCGCAGACACCTGTAGGCGGTCAAGGTGACTTCGCTCGCAGGGTTTGCGCTAGTTTTCGGAAGCTACACCCCGAGTTGAGTTCTGGCGTGCCCAGCCCGTTCCTGTTGTTCTTAGGTTACGAGATATGCCGGGAAGCTCGAATACATCCTGGACCCGATGCATTCAAAGTGGGTGCCGCCCAGGCCGGCGCTGCCGACATCTACGCCGGAGCGCACGACAGGTTGTGTCCGCAGCTGTGAGCCTCCTCGGCAGTAGCTCTACCAGTTGCGCGCGACTCCATGGCTCGTAGACCGGCCGGCCGGCGAGTCGATGGGATTCGACCTGTCGCGTCCGGCTGGGGATGCTGGTGTGCTCGGCGAAAACGCTGGAGTGGCCCGCCCGGCGCTGGGTGGGCGCGAGTCCGGCGATTGTCCAAAAACCAAGCACTTGTTAGGGTTTCGAGGTGGAACTTTCCGGTCCTGTGGCAGGTCCAATCACCCTGATCTCGACGTTCTTCCCGCTGGCCGATGTCGGTTACATCGCCGAGGAGTACTTCGTGTCCGGCACAGCCGGGTCCTACCGCCTGAGCGGCTCGGCCGGTGACGACGGGGAGTGGGTGACCGAGCCGGACGGCCTCGCACCGTTCACGACCAGACTGGTGGTGTACCGGCCGATCGAGGGCTACTCCGGAACGGCGGTCGTGGAGTGGCTCAACGCGTCCTCGGGAGCGGACACGCCGCCGATCTGGCTGATGGCACACCGGCATCTCATCCGGGCCCGGATGGCCTGGATCGGGATTTCCGCGCAGTACGCGCCGATTCACGGCGGCAGCGTCATGGCCGCGGCGGCCGAGGGGGACGACACCTGGAACTCGGTGCTGCTTCCGCCGCTGAAGCAGTCGGATCCGGTACGGTACGCCGATCTTTCACATCCTGGCGATGCCTACTGCTACGACATCTACCGGCAGGCGGGAGAAGTGATTCGAAAACTGCAGCCGGGGACCCGGCAGCTGCTCGCGGCCGGGCAGTCGCAATCCGCGGCCACGCTCGTCACATTCGTGAATGCCATTGCGCCGCATGGCTCGCCGTACGACGCGTACCTCATCGACGGGCGGCCCGGCCGCCCTGCGACGCTGTCCGGTTCGGTGGATCCCGAGTCGCTGGACGGCGGTACGCGGGTGCGCGCGGATTCGACCGCGCCGGTGCTCGTGCTCCAAACCGAGACCGACGTGGTCGGTCTCATGCGCTCACTCGCCGCTCGCCAGCCCGACTCCGACCGGTTCCGGCTCTGGGAGCTGGCCGGCGCCGCACACGCGGACTCTTACACCGTCGGCGCATCGTTCACCGACTCGGGTTCGCTGACCGCGGAGGAACTGGTCGAGCGGATGGCGCCGCGCCGCAATCCGCTGGGCGTCGATTTCCCCGAGCCGATCAATTCCGGTCCGCAACATCACTACGTCGTGCAGACAGCCATCGCGGCGCTGTCCCAATGGGCGGCGGGCGGCCCCGCGCCGGCGCAGGCCGATCGGCTCACGGTATCCGCCGGGGAACCGGTGCTGGACGCCAACGGCAACGCACTGGGTGGCATCCGCACGCCGTGGCTGGACGTACCACTCGCGGTGCTGTCGGGGCTCGGGCAGGAGGGTGGCGGCCCGGCGATCATGTTCGGCTGCACGCGACCGCTCCCGGGTCCCCCACCGGACAACTACCTCCCAGCATTCCGAGCGGCAACCGACAAGGCGGTCGCGGCGGGCTTCCTGCTGGCCGAGGACGTACCGGAAATCCTCGCCACGGCAGCCGCGAATCAAGCTCGGATGTTGGCCACCGGGCCGATGTAGCAGCCGCTTTCGACCACGACGTCTCCGATCAGCACTGCTGACGGGTGGACGAACGCGTCGGCGGCGACAACCGGTATGACTCCGTCGATTTCATAGCTGGGCATACCCACTCCTCTTCCCCCGGGCGGCCCCGG
>NZ_JBSGCY010000165.1:0-13317 GCF_053602115.1 Nocardia sp. NPDC004582
GGCCAGGTTTCGGCTGTCGGAGACCTCGGTGGGGATCTGCCCGACGCCGCCGCGGCGGCCGTGCTGGGCATCAACGCCGCCACCACGGACACGGCGGAGGGACCGGCCCTGACCGCGGCCTGGGACTACCCGGCCGGGCTGATCACCGCCGCCGAGGTCACCGGCCTCGCGGAACTGTGGAGCGAGGCGGTGACGGCACTCGCCGAGCACGCGTCCCGGCCCGGCGCCGGCGGGCTGACGCCCTCCGACCTCGAACTCGTCGACCTCGATCAGGCCGCGATCGACCGGATCGAGGCCGAATACCCCGAGCTGGAAGACATCTGGCCGCTGACGCCGCTGCAGGCGGGACTGTTGTTCCACGCGCAGCTCGCCGACGGCGCCCGCGACGACTACATCGTGCAACTCCGGATGGACCTCGGCGGACAGGTCGACGCGGACCGATTGCGCCGTGCCGCACAGACTCTCGTCGGGCGGCATCCGAACCTGCGGACCGCGTTCGTGCGCGACAGCGCGGGCGAACCCGTCCAGCTGGTACGGCGCCGAGTCGAGGTGCCGTTCCACCGGATCGACCTCACCGAAGACGCCGACACCGAGCACACCGGCACCGAGGCCGCGGTCGAGCGGCTCATGGACGCCGACCGGCACTTCGACATGACCGCGGCGCCGCTGCTGCGCCTGACCCTGGTCAGCACCGCCCCACAGCGGTACACACTACTGCTGAGCATGCACCACATCCTGATCGACGGCTGGTCCACCCCACTGCTGATCCGGGAGCTGCTGATCCTCTACGCCGCTGACAGCGACCCCGCGGCCCTGCCCTCGGTGCGTCCCTATCGCGACTACCTGGCGTGGCTGGAAACCCGGGATCTGGTCGCGGCGGAAGCGGCTTGGAGCCAGGCGCTGGAGGGCGTCACCGAGCCGACACGGCTCGCGCGAGCGGACGGCGGACTCCCGGGCGCCGACGCCGCGCGCGAGGTCGAGGTGCGGCTGAGCGAGGAACGCACCGCGGCCCTGGTCGACGTGGCCCACCGGCAGGAGAGCACCCTCAACACCATCGTTCGCGCGGCCTGGGCGATCGTGCTCGCGAGCGCGACCGCGCGCGAGGACGTCGTCTTCGGCGCCACCGTCTCCGGACGCCCGCCCCAGCTGGCCGGCATCGAATCGATGATCGGGCTGTTCGTCAACACCGTGCCGGTCCGGGTCCGGCTCGACTACGGCGAAACCCTCGCCCGGCTACTCCGGCGCCTCCAGACCGAACAAGCCGCGCTGCTCGACCACGACCACCTCGGACTCGCCCGGATCCAGCAGGTGGCCGGCACCGGCGCGCTGTTCGACACCGTCACCGTGTTCGAGTCCTATCCGGTCGACGCGTCCGGCTTGTCCGAAGACACCGATATCGCCGGGATGCACGTCCTCGACGTGCGGGGACGAGACGCCGCGCACTACCCGCTCGGCCTGATCGTCCACCTCGGCGCCCAGCTGCGGTTGACCTTCGAATATCAGCCCGATTCGTTCACGCCACGCCAGATCGACGCCCTCGCCGACCGGGTGCGCCGGGTGCTGGACGCCATCACCGACGACATCGACCTCCCGCTGCGGCGAGTCCAGCTGCTGTCGCCGGACGAGCTGGCCGCCCTGGCCCCGGTGCGCGGCCTGCCCAGCGCGGCGATCTCGACGCTGCCGCAGCTGCTGGCCGCCGCGGCGAGCTCGCACTCGGACGCGGTGGTCTGTGACGGCGAAGGGCTGTCCTACCGCGAGCTCGACGAGACCTCGAACCGGTGGGCACGGGTCCTGATCGACGCCGGGGCCGGACCGGAATCGCTTGTGGCCGTGGCTCTGCCGCGTTCCCTCGACACCATCATCGCCCTCTGGGCGGTCGTCAAGACCGGCGCGGCGTTCGTTCAGATCGACCCCGACCAGCCCCTCGACCGGATCAGCGACATTCTCGCCGACGCCGACGCCGACGCCATCGTCGGGCTGACCGCCGAGTCCTATCGGGACCGGCTGCCGGACACCACCGGCTGGCTCTGCTTCGACAGTCCCGGATTCGCCACGAAGGCGGCCTTCGCGCGGGCCACCGCGATCGACGATCGCGAGCGCACGGCCACGCTCCGGCCCGAGCATCCCGCGTACCTGATCTACACCTCGGGCTCCACCGGGATCCCCAAAGGGGTCGTGGTCACCCACACCGGGATCACGAATCTGGCCGCCGAGGCGCGGGAGCGGTTCGGCCTCACCGCATCGTCGCGAATGCTGGCCGCGGCCTCACCCAGCTTCGACGTGTCGATCCTGGAATGGGTCAGCGCCGTCGCGGCCGGGGCCACGCTGGTGGTCGCTCCCGAGCACGTCGTCGCGGGTTCCGAACTGGCCGAACGGATTACCGCCGCACAGGCCACCCACGCGGCGTTCACCCCGACGGTGCTCGGATCCCTGCCGCCGGGCGAGCTCGGCACGCTGCGAACCCTGATCCTCGGCGGCGAGATCTGCCCGCCGGATCTGGCGAATCGATGGGTGCCGGGCCACACGCTGATCAATACGTACGGGGCCACCGAGACCACCGTCCTGAGCTGTAGCGACCCCGCCCTGACCGCGACGACGGACAGTCCGCTGTCGATCGGCGGCCCGACCCGCGGGTTCTCCGCCGTGGTCCTGGATCGCCGGCTGTGCCCGGTTCCGCCCGGAGTGCCCGGCGAACTGTATCTGTCCGGGCCGGGCGTCGCTCGCGGCTATCACCGGCAACCGGCGCTCACGGCCGAACGATTCCTCCCCGACCCGTGGGGGCCGCCCGGAACACGCATGTATCGCACCGGCGATCTGGTCGCCTGGAACGGCGACCGGGGACTGCGGTACATCGGCCGCAGCGATCTGCAGATCAAGGTCAACGGCCATCGCATCGAACCGGGCGATATCGAGGCCGCGTTGCGCGCTCACCCCGACGTCTCCCGGGCCGCCGTCGCGGTCCACCGCCGGCCGGGCGGCGGCGACCAGCTCACCGGCTATGTGGTGCTCGCGCCGCACACCACGCCGGACATCGCGGCGCTGCCCGGGTATCTCGCGACCCGTTTGCCCACCCACATGATCCCCACCAGCATCGTCACCCTCGACCGCATACCGCTCACGACCACCGGCAAACTCGACTACCGGGCCCTGCCGGTGCCCGACCTGCGCCGGTCCCCGTTCCGAGCACCCGCCACCCCGCTCGAGGCGGCCGTCTGCGCGGCCTTCGCCGAGACGCTGGACATCGAACGGATCGGCGTCGACGACGGCTTCTTCGCGCTCGGCGGCAACTCGCTGGCCGCGACCCGGCTCGTGGCGCTGCTCGCGGAGTCCACCGGGATCACCGCGCCCTTGCAGTGGCTGTTCACCGATCCGACGCCGCGCATGCTGGCCCGCCGCATCGAGGGCCGCCGCGACGGCCTCGGGGAACCGGAGTCCGGCACCGGGGATCTCGCCGAGGCGCTCGCCGTCGTGCTGCCGCTGCGGGCGGAGGGAGTCGAACCGCCGCTGTTCTGCGTCCACCCGGCCATCGGATTGGCTTGGGGTTTCAGCGGATTGGTGCAGTACCTCGATCCCGACCGTCCGGTCCGGGGACTGCAATCCCCCGCGCTGTCCGACCCGGCCGTGCGGTTCGACACCCTCGACCAGCTGGCGGCCCGCTACGTGCGGGAGATGCGGGCCGTCCAACCGCACGGTCCCTATCATCTGCTCGGCTATTCGCTCGGCGGCACCATCGCACACGAGATGGCCGTCCAGCTCCGCCGCGACGGCGACGCCGTGGCCACCCTGGCCATGATGGACACCCGGGTCGTCGCGGCCGACAGCGCGCGGGCGCCGACCCCGTCGGTGGCGACCATGCTCACCGAGTTCGGCGGTATCGCGGTTCCGGACGGCTCCACCGAGCTGACCGTCGAGGCCGCGGCCGAGTTGCTGCACCGGCAGGGCGGGCTCTTCACCGCGGTGACCGCCGAGCATGTCGTGCGCCTGCAGGACGACTACACCCGGCTGATCGACCTCACCCGGGAGCATCGGCCGGGCTCGTTCGACGGCGATCTGATCTACTTCAGCGCCGCCGACGACCCCGTCGACGGATCCTCGCCCGCTCGCGCCTGGAGAAACCATGTCACCGGGCGCGTCACCGAGCACCGGATTCCCGTCCGGCACGAACGGATGACCGATCGAGATGCGCTCCGCGCCATCGGCTTCGTGCTCACCGAGCATTTCCGGTCCATCCGCACTGTCCCCACAGAGTCACAAACACCAGCAAGGACGAGCCGATCATGAACACCGACCGATTCGTCGGAACACGTTCCGGCGTCGAGCCAGTCAACCTCTTCGACCCCGATATCGCGGCCGGCAACGGCGCCTACCCGCGTGCGGCCGAATTGCGCCGGTGGATGGTCGAATACCTGTGCCGATCCCACCCCGACCTCGGCCGGCCCGGGGCGGTCTGTCCCTACACCAGCCACGCCATCACGATCCGATCCCTGTGGGCCGCGTTCATCACCGGTCGTGAGATCGACCGCGCGCGCATCGCCGAGATCGTCGCCGACCTGTACGACCTGTTCCCCGCCCTGCCGCCCCCGAACGAACCCGACTCCCGGCTCAAGGCCGTCCTCGCGGTCTTCCCCGACCTGACCGAGTACGACGACATCGAATCGGTGCAGCGCGACCAGAAGACCAAGTTCGTCCGGCAAGGTCTGATGCTCGGACAGTTCTACCCGGGCTGCAGCGTCCCGGGCCTGCACAACCCGTCCTTCGCCGCCCTCGACGCGCCGCTGCCCATGCTGGCCATCCGCTACATGGCCCCCACCGATTTCCCGTTCCTCAACTCGCGCCACGAATGGATGGACTACTACCTGCAGATCTTCGCCCCCGCCATCCCCAAGTTCATCGCCAGCGCCATGTCCGACAAGCTCGTGCAGACCTCCGACGATCGCGAGAGCACGCACCGATCGCGCTGAACGTCTTCAGCCGGTGGCCATTTCGCGTTGCACGGTGGTGGTGATCTGCGCGGCGGTGAGGATCATGGCCACCAGGAAGTCGACGAGCTGGGCGCGGTCGATATCCAGTTCGCCGCGCAGCCATTCGGTGAGGATCTCCAGGCCGCCGTGCGCGACGGTACGGGCCGAGAGCTCGGCGTACATGCCCGTGACGGCCTCCGCGCCGAGCAGTTCACGGCCCTGGTCGAGCATGACATTCGCGACGACGCCCACGAGTTCGGTTCTGCGGTGCCGCAATTCGTCGGTGAGCTGCATGTCGATGGTGAGCCGCCGCCGGGCCGGATGGTCGGCGATGGCGGTGATCCCGGCCTCGACGACCGCGCGCAATCGAATGCGGGTGTCGGCCGGGGCCGTGGTGATGGCGGTCATGACCGCACCGACGACCTCGGCGAGCTGCTCGTCGGCCAGTTCGTACAGCAGCCGGTCGGTGTGGCCGTAGGTCTCGTAGAAGTAGCGGTCGTTCAGCCCGGCGCGGGCACAGAGGGCGCGCACCTTCAGACCCGCGATGCCCTCCTCGGCGATGGCCTCGAGGGCGGCCTCGCGCAGGCGTTCGCGTCGCTGGTTCCGGCGTTCGTCCGCGCTGAGCCCGGCGTAGCGCCCACGAGGTGTTTCCACGGTTCCACCCTGCTCTCTTGCCCTGCCCCGAGGTTTGGTGAAGACTATCACCAAATGTTTGGTGACATCCTTCACCAGAACCTGAGCGCACCCAGGAGGCACGCAATGACGCGTTCCGAGTTGCCCGATCCGGTGATCTTCCGGGAGTTCCCCTTCAATGTCGGGGTCAAGGTCCTCGCCCCCGGCGATATCCGCCCCACCCCCGAACAGCAGGCGGCCTACCGCAGATTCACCGCCATGGGCGATCCACTGGCCGACGACGTGGTCGCGATGTTCAAGCGACTGCCCACCGGACAGGGCCGGGCGCTGTTCGAGACGGCCCTGGAACGCGGCATCGATCAGGTGCCCGACGCGCCCGCCGAGCTGAAAGCCCTTTTCGCGCAACTCGATTCACTGCCGTTCTGGCTCGACCAGGACAAGCTGGACCTCGCCGCCCGGGTCAGCGGCCGGGTCGGGCCGTGGGCGACCAATCTGGCCCTGTCCATGTTCGCGCTCAATGGCGGCTATCTGGCCTCGCGGGCCGGAAAGGTGCTGATCGGCACCGGCGGCCTGTCCGCCCGGAACATGGCCCCGCGCCGGGTCGCCGAGACCGTGGGCTGGTGGATGGACGCCACCGCGCGCGGCGGACTCGAGCGCTTCGCGCCCGGGTTCACGAACACCGTGCGGGTGCGCATCATGCACGCGCAGGTCCGCGCCGGGATGAAGCAGCGGCCCGACTGGGACTACGAGCAGTGGGACGAGCCGGTGAACCAATCGCTGACCGCGGGCACCCTCATGCTGTTCTCGCTGGCCACCATCGCGGGCTGCAATACGGTCGGACTCACCTTCTCCCGCAAGGAGAAAGCGGCCGTGTACCACCTGTGGCGCTACGTCGGTCATGTCATCGGATTGGACCCGGAGATCGTGCCCGCCGACGAGACCGACACCTGGCGGCTGCTGTGGCTGCAGGCCGATTACGAATTCCTGCCCGACGCGGATTCGCGGGCGCTGTCCCAGGCGCTCATCTCGGCACTCGGCAGCATCTACGGTTTCGACGGCCGCGACCTGCGCTCACGGCTGTTCAGCCGGGCCTACACCCTCTACGCCGCGTCCTATGGCCGAATCATGGTGGGCCGCACCAATGCCGACTTCCTGGAGATGCCGCGCAACCGGTTCTTCATGGCGGCCGTTCTCGCCACGGCGGCGATCAATGGCGCGCTGGAGGTGCCGCGCCGGATCATCCCGGGCGCCACCCGGTTCAGCGAGACCGCGGGCCGCCGCGTCACCGAGCGCATGCACGCCCGGATCGTGCGCGCGAACCGGCCCGACCACAGCTACGCCCGCCATGATCGGTTGACCCCAACCCGCGCCGCCTGAATTTTCCTACCGCCTAGTAACATACGCGGGGTTGACAAGGGGTTTCAGGCGAAGCCCCTGAGAGCTACGAGAGTTGTTCATCCATGAGCCTGCCGCCCATCCTGTCCGAGCGTCTGCGTCTGCCCGCGGTCGCCTCTCCGATGTTCATCGTGTCCGGGCCCGAACTGGTGATCGCCCAGTCCAAGGCGGGCATCGTGGGTTCGTTCCCCTCGCTGAACGCGCGTCCGCAGTCGCTCTTCAAGGAGTGGCTGGTGCGGATCAACGAGGAACTCGCCAAGCACGACGCCGACAATCCGGACCGGCCGTCCGCGCCCTACGCGGTGAACCTGATCGTGCACAAGAGCAATGACCGGCTGGACGAGGACCTGGCCACGGTGGTCGAGCACCGGGTGCCGATCGTGATCACCTCGCTGGGCGCGCGGCCGGACGTGAACGAGGCCGTGCACTCCTACGGCGGCATCGTGCTGCACGACATCATCAACAATGTGTTCGCGCACAAGGCCGTCGAGCGCGGGGCGGACGGCCTGATCGCGGTGGCGGCGGGCGCGGGCGGGCACGCCGGGCCGCAGTCGCCGTTCGCGCTGGTCCAGGAGATCCGCGACTGGTTCGACGGGCCGCTGCTGCTGTCGGGCTCCATCGCGCACGGCCGGTCCATCCTGGCCGCGCAGGCCGCGGGCGCGGACCTGGCCTACATCGGCTCGGCCTTCATCGCCACCGACGAGGCCAATGCCGTCCCCGGCTACAAGCAGATGATCGTCGACTCCGCCGCCGGCGACATCGTCTACTCCAACCTGTTCACCGGCGTGCACGGCAACTACCTGCGCGGCAGCATCACCGCCGCGGGCATGGACCCCGACAACCTGGGCCAGTCCGACCCGTCGGCCATGGACTTCGGCACCGGCGAATCGGATGCGGCCACGCCCGGGGCCAAGCCGTGGAAGGACATCTGGGGCTCGGGCCAGGGCATCGGCGCGGTCGACGCGGTCGTCCCGGCCGCCGACCTGGTCGAGCGGCTGATCCGCGAATACGACGAGGCCAAGGCGCGCCTGCTGGCGCTCTGATCGAATACGCAGGGCGGGAGCATGTTTCGCGCCCGCCCTGCGTGTGCTCCGGAACTCTCGCTTCCCGGAGGCTATGCCCCGGGCACGTCGGCGCGGGGAGTCTTGATCTCCACGATCGGCAGTCGCAGGGCGGCCGGAGCCGAAGGCGGGACCACCGGGCTGCCGGGCGCGATCGGGGCGATCCGCCGATAGGGCGCACCCGGCTCCGGGCGGGTATCGGGCTCACCCTTGTTGGGCCACAACGAGATCGCGCGTTCGGCCTGGGCGGTGATGGTCAGCGACGGGTTGACGCCGAGGTTGGCGGAGATGGTGGAACCGTCGACGACGTGCAGGCCCGGGTGCCCGAACAGGCGGTGGTAGGGGTCCACGACGCCGGTGGCCGGGGTATCGCCGATCACGCAGCCGCCGATGAAGTGGCCGGTCATCGGGATATTGAAGATGCTGCTGCTGGTGGCGGCGGTGGGGACGCCGTCGATCTTGCCGGCGATGCGCCGGGCCACCTCGTGACCGGACGGGATCCAGTCCGGATTCGGTTGCCCCACACCCTGTTTGGTGGTCATGACGCGACCGAACAGACCGCGTTTGGTGTAGGTGGTGATGGAGTTGTCCACCGACTGCATGACCAGCAGGCCCATCGTCTGCTCCGACCAGCGGCGCGGGTTGTGGATGCGCACCAGATCGCGGCGGTTGCGGCCGAGCTCGCGCAGCCAGCCCCGCCAGCGCGGGCCGTCGCCGCTCACCATGGCGGTCGTCATGGGCGACATGGCATTACTGCCCTTGCCGTAGCGGACCGGCTCGATATGGGTGTCGGGGTCCGGGTGGATGGACGAGGTGATGGCCACGCCCTTGGTGAAGTCGGTATCGCGCTCGCGACTCCGAACCGCCAGCAGCTCTTCGGAATTGGTGCGCGAGAGCTCGCCGAGGCGCTCCGAGACGTGCGGGAGGGAGCCGCGGTCGCGCAGCCGGTGCAGCAGCTTCTGGGTGCCGAGCGCGGCGGCCGCGAAGATCACCTGTTCGGCGGTGAACTCGTGTCGCTGCCCGCGGACCCAGCGGCCGGTCCGGGTGGTCGTCACCGCGTAGCCCCCTCCGGACAGCGGCCGCACATCGGTCACCGTGGTCAGCGGACGCACTGTGGCCCCGGCCTTTTCGGCCAGGTACAGGTAGTTCTTGACCAGGGTGTTCTTGGCGTTGTGGCGGCAGCCGGTCATGCATTCGCCGCAATGGGTGCAGGTGCGGCGATCCGGTCCCACGCCGCCGAAGAACGGGTCGGGCACATCCTCACCGGGACGGCGGCCCGGACCGCCGAAGAAGACGCCGACCGGTGTGCGCCGATAGGTGTCCGCGATGCCCATCTCCTCGGCCACTTCTCGCAATACCCGATCGGCCGGGGTGGTCGCCGGATTCTCGGTGACGCCCAGCATCCGCTTGGCCTGGTCGTAGTGCGGAGCGAGTTCGGCCTTCCAGTCGGTGATATGACCCCACTGGCGGTCGGCGTAGAACTTGTCCGGCGGCTCGTAGAGGGTGTTGGCGTAGACCAGCGACCCACCCCCGACCCCCGCGCCCGCCATGATGAAGGTGTCCTTCAACAGCGTCAGCCGCTGAATCCCGAAGCAGCCCAGCACCGGAGCCCACAGATAGCGCCGCACCCGCCACGAGGTCCGCGCGAACTCGTCGTCGGCGAACCGCCGCCCGGCCTCCAGTACGCCGACGCGGTAGCCCTTCTCGGTCAATCGCAGCGCGCTCACACTGCCGCCGAACCCGGAGCCGATCACGATGACGTCGTAGTCGAATCGCATGGCTCGACGCTACGACCTGCGGTTATGACAACATGACAGACCGGCGGCCACAAAATCCACACTTTCGGCCAGCGGGCTGGAATCAGGGCGAGCGCAAGGGTGTCCGAAAAGCTCCGGCGGGCTCATAGTCCATGACGCTGTATGCGTTATGACCTGGAGGTTCCTGGTGAACAGTCCCACTCCCCCGCCGCCCGCCGCGCGCTCGTCGCGGCTCGACGCCCTCGGGCGATTGGGGGCCGATTGGTGGTCCGTGATCGTTTCGGGCGTGGTGGTCGTGCTCGCCGTGCTCGGCGCCCTGCCGAAGATTCCGTGGTGACGGCATGAGCGACACCACTCTCGACACCGGAAAGAACCTCGAAACCGGGTCCGCCGCCGCCGAATTCGAGCAGCCGTCCGGGCCGCTCACCGTCGGGCGGCTGCTCTCCTACATTCCCGGCGTACTGCTGTTGATCGCCGTCGGAGTGCTCGGCAAGTACGCGCAGATCTGGTGGAACACCACGGCCAAGCATCAGCACTGGACCGTCCCCGATATCGAATACGTGCTGTGGGCCATCGTGATCGGCCTGGTCATCACCAATACCGTCGGGCTGCACCCGATCTTCCGCCCCGGTGTCGGCACCTACGAGTTCTGGCTCAAGATCGGCATCGTGGCGCTGGGATCGCGGTTCGTGCTGGGCGATGTCGCGAAGCTGGGCGGCACCAGCTTCCTGCAGATCCTGGTGGACATGACGGTGTCGGGGGCGATCATCCTCGCGGTGGCGCGCTGGCTCGGGCTGTCCGGCAAGCTCGGGTCGCTGCTGGCCATCGGCACCTCCATCTGCGGGGTGTCGGCCATCATCGCGGGCAAGGGGGCGATCCGGGCGCGCAACTCCGATGTCAGCTACGCCATCGCGGCGATTCTGGCGCTCGGTGCGGTCGCGCTGTTCGCGCTGCCGCCGCTGGGTCACGCGATCGGACTGAGCGATCACGAGTTCGGGCTGTGGGCCGGTCTGGCCGTGGACAATACGGCCGAGACCACGGCCACCGGGTACCTGTTCTCCGACGAGGCGGGCAAGGTGGCGGTGCTGGTGAAGTCCACGCGCAACGCGTTGATCGGGTTCGTGGTGCTGGGGTTCGCGGCGTACTGGGCCTCGCGCGGCGAGGCCGACGCGATCGCGCCCGGCCTGCGCGCCAAGGCGGCGTTCGTGTGGTCCAAGTTCCCCAAGTTCGTGCTGGGCTTCCTGGCGGTGTCGGCGGTGGCCACCTTCCACTGGCTGTCCAAGCAGCAGACGACCAACCTGGCCAACGTGTCCCGGTGGGCGTTCCTGTTGACCTTCGCGGGGGTCGGGCTGAACACCAATATTCGTGAGCTCGCCCGCACCGGTTGGCGACCGCTGGTGGTCGCGGTGGTCGGACTGGTCACGGTGGCGGTGGTGTCGCTCGGGCTGGTGTTGTTCACCTCGCGCGTCCTGCACTGGGGCGTCGCCGGCTGAGGCCGATTGTGACGGAGGGACGGGATCCGATCCGGATCCCGTCCCTTCGCATGTCGAGGATTACGCGCCGCGTTGCAGAGCGGGGGCTGCGGCGTCTTCGGCGAGCCGCTCGGACAGGAAGCGCATGGCCGGTCCGGCGAAGGCCATCGCGCCGCCGATGTGCTCACGGCCCTTCAGGGTTCGCATGGTGACGCCCGCGCCGAGCGCCGTCCAGTCCTCGGCCAGCCGCACGGCCTGCGGATACGGGATGACCTGCTCGGCGGTGCCGCCCGCGACCAGCACCGGGGCAGTGGGGGCGATGCCGCCGAGACGGTTCTCCAGCAGCCGGGCCTTCACCTCGGGCACCTCGAACGGCAGCCGGTGGCAGTAGGTCGAGACGCGGGTCGGGACCAGCAGGCCCGCGCCGACGCCGAGCAGACCGGCGGCGGCGATGTGGGTACGGCGGAACAGCGCGGCCAGCGCGCGGCCCTGGGTATTGAGGTGCCGCAGCACGTTCAGTTCCGGGTAGGCGGCCTCGATGCCGAGGACCCCGTAGAAGAGCAGGAACGCGGCGGGGGTGCCGTCGAGGAACTTCACCATGTCGAGCATGTCGGCGGGGGCCGAGCCGACCGCGCCGCCCGCGATCCGCAGCTCGGGGGCGTAGGTGGGCGCCAGCTGCAGGGCCCAGCCCGCCGCGTTGCCGCCCTCGGAGTAGCCGTAGATACCGACCGGACCGTCGGGATCCAGGTCCGCTCCGGTCACGTGCCGCGCGGCGCGCACGCTGTCCAGCACGGCGGGGCCGAGGGCGCGGCCCATGACGTACGGGTGCAGGCCGGGATTGCCGAGCCCGGGATAGTCGGTGACGGCCAGGGCCCAGCCGCGATTCAGGGCGACGCGCAGGAAGACCGACTCGTATTCGAGGCCGAAGCGCAGCTGCCAGGAGGCGGCGGCCACGGTGCTCGCCAGGCCCTGGGTGCCGACCGCGTAGC
Organism: Nocardia sp. NPDC004582; assembly: GCF_053602115.1. Lineage (NCBI taxonomy): Bacteria > Bacillati > Actinomycetota > Actinomycetes > Mycobacteriales > Nocardiaceae > Nocardia > Nocardia sp. NPDC004582. The sequence goes on from NZ_JBSGCY010000165.1 coordinate 12,269, forward strand.
CGACGAGCGGGCGGGGGCCGGGACCGCGCCACGGCGTGTTCGGAACCAGAACGGTGCCGCTGACCTGCGTCGGGGCTCCGGTAGCGGTGGTCGAGGTGTAGCTGATGCGCCAGGCGCGCGCGGGCAGTCCGATTCCGGGCAGCAGGCGCGCCGTCATCGGTTCGGCGGCCAGCAGTCTGCCGGGTCCGAACGCACCGACCGCCGCCTCATCGAAGCGGTTGGTGTTCGCAGTCATCGTTGCCTGCCCTTCTCGCACTAACTCTCGTTATGCAGTTGTCGCGCAACCGGATCCGAGGGGCATCAGCTGTCCCGGACAGTCCGGCTGATCGAAACCATACCCACTATGCGAGATAACGACACCTCTTGTCACAACAACTCCCAGTCGGTGGGACGGCGCATACGAGACAGCTGACCAGATCACCCGAAATACTCCCGCCCCGCCGCGGGTTGCCGAAGCTGTGACCATTCCGCGCATCCTGCTGGTCTCCGGCAGCACCCGTGAGGCCTCGACCAATACCGCCGCGCTGCGCACCATCGCCGCCGGCGCCGGATCGGACTTCGTGGCCGTCCGGTACGAGGGCCTGCTCGACCTGCCCGCCTTCGTGCCGGGCGCCGATCCCGAGCCGCCCGTGGTCGAGGCCCTGCACCGGCAGCTCGCCGCGGTCGACGCGGTGCTGTTCTGCACCCCCGAATACGCGGGCATGATCCCCGGCAGCCTCAAGAACCTGCTGGAGTGGACGGTCGGCAACGCCGATCTCAGCGACAAGCCGGTCGCCTACGTGAACGTCGCCTACGAGGGCCGCGGCGAGGCGGCGGTGGCGACCCTGCGCACGGTGCTCGGCTATGTCGGGGCCGACCTGGTCGAAGCGGCCTGCGGCCGGATCACGGTGCTGCAGAGCGCCGTCGGACCGGACGGATTCGTCACCGATGCCGAGGCCCGCGCCCGCCTGAACGCCGCGACCTGCTCACCGATATCGGCGCGCTCATCGCCGCCGAGGCCCGCCGCAAGGATGTGTACGCGGTGCTGGGCCCGACCATCAACCTGCACC
>NZ_JBSGCY010000166.1:0-13175 GCF_053602115.1 Nocardia sp. NPDC004582
CATCGGCGGCCACGGCCATCATGAACAGCGACACCACCAGGTCGTTCGCGGACTCCTGTGACCACCGGTAACCGACCGCCGGGCCGAAGCCGTCGTCGGTCGGGTGTCCGGGCTGTTGGTGGACATGCGGTTCGACAGCACCACCCGCGGATATCGGCTCGGCGCGCGGCCCGGCGCGGTCTCGCGGCGCGCCAACGATCTGTTGCGCACCGATCTGGACGCGCTCGAAGAGGCGTGGGAGACAGGCGGTTTGGCCGGCTCCGGGCATCCGGTGAAGGTGCAGGTGGCGGGCCCGCTGTCGGTGGCCGCGGAGGTCGAACTGCCCGGCGGGCATCGCATCCTCACCGATTCCGGTGCGCTGCGCGATCTTTCGGAATCCCTGGCCGAGGGTGTCGCCAACCATGTCACCGAGGTCGCCAAGCGGCTCGGCACCCCGGTGGTCCTCCAGATCGACGAACCGCACCTGACGTCCGTCCTGAACGGCACGCTGCGGGGCGTGAGCGTCCTGAACACGGTGCGCGCCATGCCCGAGCCCGAAGCCCTGCACGTCCTCGACACCGTCGTCGCGCGGCAGCCGGTCCCGGTCCTGATCCACTCCTGCGCCGACCGCCCCGCCCTCGGCTTCCTCCGCACGACCGCCGCCGCCGGGATCGGCTTCGACCTGGCCGCCATCGGCACCCGGGACCTGGACCGCATCGGCGAATTGCTGGACGCCGGAAAGCATCTGGTCCTCGGCCTGGTCCCCACCACCGAACCCGCGAAACCGGTCTCCTGGCGTGACATCGCCGAGCCCGGTGTCCGCCTGATCGATCGCCTCGGCTTTCCCCGCCGCCTGCTCGCCGACCAGATCGTGGTGTCCCCGGCCTGCGGGCTCGCCGGCGCCTCCCTGTCCTGGGCCCGCCGCGCGGTGAGCCTGGCCGCCGAAACCGCCCGCGCCTACGCCGACGAACCCGAGTCCTTGACCTTCGAGTAGCCCCTACATCCGCTCGACGATATCGAGCGCGATGGCCACCGCCGCCGCATTGCTCTCCTCATCGGACAGCTCCAGGTCGCCCATCATGGACAGACTCCAGCTGATGGCCAGCAGCGCCTGCCGGGCGTGGAACACGGTCAGCGGTTCCCGGCTCGGCGCGCTCATCAGGTCGGCCAGCACCCGGAACTGGTAGCGCAGGCTGGTCCCGAACCCGAGGTCGCGGAACGCGGGCTGATTCTCGTGCCAGAACCGGATCATGTCCTTGCCGAGACTGTGCAGCAGCGCCCCGTATCGGATCACGATCTCCCGCGCCCGCTCCGGCCCCTCGGGCGCGCCCTGGGCCCACGTCACGATCTCGTCGACGCCGCCCCGCAGATCCTCCGACAGGCTGGCGACGATGTCTTCCTTGGTCCGGAAGTGGTAGTACAGCGCGGCTTTGGTGACCCCCAGGCGTTCGGCGATCTCCCGCAACGAGGTCTTCTCGTACCCCCGCTCCGAGAACAGCTCCATGGCGACGGCCCGGATCCGCTCCCGCGTGTCACTGCGACGCCCGTCCATCGGATCCCTTCCTGCGCTTGACGCCCGGGCCATTTTGCTTGACGCCCGGCAAGGGAGAAGCCTAGCGTTTCCGTCACCGCCAGATAGCTAGCCGGGCGGCAAGTTAATTCAGCTACGGGGAGTGGTGATATGACCGATTCAACAGCGAAAGTGCCGGTCGACGGGGTGGCGATGACGGCGATCGGGGTGGCTGTCATCCGGGCGCGGGAATCCGAACGCGCGGACCGCCTCTACGACGACCCACAGGCCGAACCGTTCGTGCACGCCGCGCGGGCGGGATTCGAGCCCGAGCGCTGGGCTCGGGTGGAGGCGGTGGCCGATCAGTTCTACGAAGGCCGCACCATCGGCGTGCACCTGGTCGACGAACGATTCCGTGCGGCGATCGCCGCGGGCTGCCGCCAGATCGTGCTGCTGGGCGCGGGGTTGGACACTCGCGCCTACCGCCTGGCCCTGCCGCCCGACAGCCACGTCTTCGAGATCGATCTGCCCGAACTGTTCGCCTTCAAGGAGCACGTCCTCGCGGCCATCGCCGCCACCCCGACCTGCCACCGCCACGTGGTCATCGCCGACCTGCGCGAGGACTGGCGGACGACCCTGCTGGACGCCGGGTTCGACCCGTCGGTCCCCACCTACTGGGTCGACGAGGGCTCCCTCGGATACCTGAACCAGGACTGGAACCAGCGAGTGGTCCGGACCCTCACCGAGCTGTCCGCCCCCGGAAGCCGTTTCGGCGCGGCGCGTTACGTGGTCGACCCCGACGCGCCCCAGTATCGGGACCTGCGCCGTCTGGTCGCGGGGGACAACGCCGCCGACCCGGTCCCGGCCTCACCGTCGCCCGACGTCGATGTCCAGTCCTGGCTCGAGGACATCGGCTGGTCCACCGAATTCCACAGCTGGAACGACATGACCGCCGCCCTGTCCCGCCCCGCGGCCGTGCTCGACCCCCGCATCGGCAATATTGCCGCCGTCCGCCGCTGACCGTCCGGCCGGAGGGTCAGTAGCCCTGATCCTTCGGCCGCTTGGAGCCGAAGTACGGACGGGCGCCGGGATGGCCGAGCTGCCACTTGTCGGGCTTGCCGGTGGGGTAGGCGACCGGGATCTGGTCGCCGATGGACGGCCACTGGTTGACGTCCCAGGCGAAGCGGCCGTAGACCTCATGGGCCACCACGGTGGGGCCGGAGATGCTGCCGCTGATGGTGACGTACTGCTCGCCGGGTTCGGCCGGCCGCGGGCTGACGCCGGTGACGTGCAGGGTGCCGGATTCCAGCTCGGCGGGGGCGGCGCCGAAGCCGGGGAGGGCGCGGCCGCCGCCGTTGGCGCGGCGGTAGTACATCACGGTCGCGGCCAGGGCGCCGCCGATCAGCAGGACGAACGCGAGCTGGATGAGCATGGAGTCCATGCTAGGCGGCCGCGCGTCCGGCCCCGGTCAGCGGCTAGTGGGCGGTGAGTTCGGAGACGCCGTGGTGGCGGCGCAGCTGCCAGACCGTGGTGCGCTTGGACTGGGAGCGGCCGTTGCCGCGGTCGATCAGGGTGCGGTTGGCGGTGGTGAACACCAATTGCGCGCCCTGGGTGTTGGTTTCGGGATTCTGGAACAGCTGGATGAGGCTGTCGGCGGTCTCGGGGGTGAGGGCGGCGTCGATATCGTCCACGGCCAGCACGCCGCCGGTGTCGAGGGCGTCGAGCATGGGCGGGAGCAGGCGCAGCATCGCCAGGGTGGCGCTGGACTCGTCGGCGATGTCGAAGGCGGTCTCGATGCCCTCGTGGGTCAGACCCAGGCCGACGCCGCGCCGCGCCACCATGCGGGAGTAGAGGGCGTCGCGGGCGGCGTAGAGGTTGGCCAGTTCGCGCTGCAGCAGGGTGACGGTGATGCCGTGCTCGAGGAACATCTCCTCGGCGTAGTTGGCCGACACCGTGCAGTTCTCGATCTCCTTTGTGGTGGAGGAGATGTCGGTGTCCAGGTCGCGCAGGTAGTCGGCGTACATGGGATCGTCCGACGGCAGCAATAGATCGGTGATGCCCAGGTCCGCGCCGCGCAGCAGGGTCAGCAGCCGCACGGCGTGATCGGTGGAGCGGGAGATGTGCGAGCCGACGCGGTGCGCGATCTCCTGCGGATCCGGTTGTCCGCACTGCACTTCCAGCAGCGACTGGAACCAGCGGTAGGCGGGCACCAGCGGTTCGGCGTACAACTGCCCGGACAGGCTGAGCAGCAGCGCGTTCGGCCGCACCAGCGGCACCACCGCCCCCAATCCGTACCGGGCGGCCTCGAACATGGGCCCGATCCGGATATCGTCCCCGGCGCGTTCGAAGACCACCCGTTTGCGATTGTGTGGATGCGAGTGCAGCCATTCCGCCGCGACGTCGGCATTGTCGAGCCGGAAGCCGTAGGTGTACGGGCAGCCCTCGGCGACGAAGTTGGCCACGAATTCCGAAGGGCGATCCGAGAATCCGAGATGCGGGGTGCGGTCGGGCCCGGAGTACGGGTCCCAGCCGGTGACCGAGTTCAGCACGGCGTCGCGCATGCGGTCGAGCGCGTCGATGAGGCCGGTCTTGCCGGTGGCGGCCGCGCCGTACACGGCGGTGACCGGCGTGGCGACCGGTCCGCTACCCCGGGTCAGCCGCAGTTCCTGCGGTTCGGCGAGGGACCGATGGTTCGTCACCTGAAAACTACGCAACACCCTGGACATCCTGCCGGTCGCGGGTCGGAAATGCGACTCACCTTATTCGGACGTGGCGGTCGGATCGCGCGCGGGCCGCGAATGACGCTGCGCGGCAGTGCGAAAGGGGTCGATCGCACGGGCGGGCGCGGTCCGGAACCCGTGTTCACCGGTCTGTCCGCGCGCCGGTGAACTCCCCGCGAATGCGGCTGGACGTGCGGGAATGTTGATCAAACCTGTCGGTGGGCCGGGATAGAGTGCCTGGTGTGAGCGAATCGGGCAGCGCATCGGGCAAGGGGATCGGCATCGCGAACGGCGACGGGATAATCGCGGCCAGCGGGGACGAGCGGGTCGAGTGGCAGCGGCTCGCGGAGGAGGTCCGCGACCATCAGTTCCGCTACTACGTGCGGGACGCGCCGATCATCACCGACGGCGAGTTCGACGAGCTGTTCAACCGGCTGGTCGAGCTGGAGCAGGCGCATCCGGATCTGCGCACCCCGGATTCGCCGACCCAGGTGGTCGGTGGCGGCTTCACCACCGAGTTCGCCCCCGTCGATCACCTCGAGCGGATGTACTCGCTGGACAACGTGTTCAACGAGGACGAGATGCGGCAGTGGGTCGCCAAGGTGGAGGCCGACGCCGGCGCCGACCTGCACTACGTGTGCGAGGTGAAGATCGACGGTGTCGCGCTGAACCTGGTCTACGAGAACGGCAAGCTGGTCCGCGGCGCCACCCGCGGCGACGGCCGCACCGGTGAGGACGTCACCCTCAATGCCCGCACCATCGAGGACATCCCGCACGAGCTGATCCACAGCGACGAGTTCCCGGTGCCCAAGCTGCTCGAGGTGCGCGGCGAGGCGTTCATGACGCTGGCCGACTTCGAGGCGCTCAACGCTTCGATCGTGGCGGAAGGCAAACCGCCGTACGCGAATCCGCGCAATACCGCGGCCGGTTCCCTGCGCCAGAAGGATCCGGCGGTAACGGCCCGGCGGCGGCTGCGCATGATCTGCCACGGCTTCGGCCGCCTGGAGGGTTTCGCGCCGGAGTCGCAGTACGAGGCGTATCGCGCGCTGGCCGCCTGGGGTCTGCCGGTGTCGGCGCACACCGTGCGGGTGCAGGGCGCGGACGCGGTGGTCGACCGGGTGAATTACTGGGGCGAGCACCGCCACGACATCGAGCACGAGATCGACGGCCAGGTCGTGAAGGTCGACGAGTTCAGCCTGCAGCGCCGCCTGGGCGCCACCTCACGCGCGCCGCGCTGGGCCATCGCCTACAAGTACCCGCCGGAGGAGGCCACCACCAAACTGCTCGACATTCAGGTGAATGTCGGTCGCACGGGCCGGGTTACGCCGTTCGCGGTGATGCAGCCGGTGACGGTGGCGGGTTCCACGGTCGCCATGGCCACCCTGCACAATGCCTCCGAGGTGCAGCGCAAGGGCGTGCTCATCGGCGACACCGTCACCATCCGCAAGGCCGGTGACGTGATCCCCGAGGTGCTGGGCCCGGTGGTGGACGCGCGCGACGGCTCCGAGCGCGCCTTCGTGATGCCCACGCACTGCCCCGAATGCGGTACCGAGCTGGCCCCCGCCAAGGAGGGCGACGCCGATATCCGCTGCCCCAACCAGCAGTACTGCCCGGCGCAGCTCCGCGAGCGGGTGTTCCATGTCGCCGGGCGCGGCGCGTTCGATATCGAGGCGCTGGGCTACGAGGCCGCCATCGACCTGCTGAAGTCGGGCGCGATCGCCGACGAGGGCGACCTGTTCGCCCTCGACGAGGCGACGCTGCTCACCACCACGCTGTTCACCAACAAGAGCGGCACGCTGTCGGCCAATGGCAAACGCCTGCTGGAGAATCTGGAGTCCGCCAAGGACCGCCCGCTGTGGCGCGTCCTGGTCGGCCTGTCCATCCGGCACGCGGGTCCGACCGCCGCCCGCGCCCTGGCCACCGCCTTCGGCAGCATGGACCGCATCCGCGAGGCCTCGGCCGAGGAACTGGCCGCCACCGACGGCGTCGGCCCGACCATCGCCGCCGCGGTCACCGAATGGTTCACCGTGCCTTGGCATCTCGATATCGTCGACAAGTGGGCCGCCGCCGGTGTGCGGATGGAGGACGAGCGCGACGAATCCATCGAACGCAACCTCGAGGGTCTGTCCATCGTGGTGACGGGTTCGCTGGAGGGCTTCACCCGCGACGGCGCGAAGGAGGCCATCCTCATCCGCGGCGGCAAGGCGGCCGGATCGGTCTCCAAGAAGACGGCTTTCGTGGTGATCGGCGACGCTCCGGGCTCCAAGGCCGCCAAGGCCGAGGAACTGGGTGTGCCGATCCTCGACGAGGAGGGCTTCGTCAAACTCCTCGCGGGGGGCCCCGAGGCGGTCTCGTAGCGACCGCCGGGGACCGGTGCGGCTACGCGCTCATGCGCAGCCGCGCCCGGTGGGCGCTCGACGGCGGGTTCGGATGTGGGCCCGGCGTCGTGATGACGGTGTGGGATCGATCGAGGACGGAGTTGTGGTGATGGGCGTGGACGGTGACGCCGTGGTGATTCGGGACGCCGAGGCCGGAGATTTCGCGGCGGTCGGTGAGCTGACCGTCGAGGTGTACGTGGGCGAGGGGCATGTGAATCCGCGGAGTCCGTACGTGGCGGAGCTCGCCGACACCGCCACCCGCGCGGCGTCGGCGGAGATTCTGGTCGCGGTGCGCGGTGACGAGCTGCTCGGCTCCCTGACCCTGGCTCGGTACGGCACACCGTTCGCCGATATCGCCCGCCCGGGTGAGCTGGAGTTCCGGATGCTCGCGGTGTCCAAGCGCGCCCGGGGTCTCGGCATCGGCCGCGCCCTGCTGGCGCGGGTGATCGACACCGCCCGCGCCGAGGGCTTCGACGCGGTGGTCCTCACCACCATGCCGACCATGCGGGATGCCCGCCGCATGTACGACCGGTTCGGTTTCGCGCATGTGCCGGAACGCGATTGGCACACCGATTCGGGGTTGCCGCTGACCGTCATGCGGTTCGAGGTCGCGGCGGGAGACTGACTCCGGCTCCGGCCGGCTGTCGCGCGGAACACCCGGTCGATGGGACCGGGCGCTTCGATGCGCGGCGGACCGGCTCGGCCGTTCGGCGCCGAGCCGGCCGACCTCGCGGGCCCGCGGGGGAGGTCTCCCGCGGGCGTGGCTCAGGTCAGCACGCCGTCGATGCAGAGCGACGCGGTGCGCCAGGTCGGTGCGGGCCGGGTGCCGTCGAAGGTCCACCGTGGCGGGCCGGTCGGTATCGGCGAACCAGTGCGGTCTGGGTCCGTGGTCAGCAGTGGCCGGCGAGCGCGGGGCAGACGGTGTAGCCGGAACCGTCCTGGTTCCAGATGGGTGTCCAGGTGGCCGGATCGCCGCCGCCGACCCGGTTCGGTGGTGGGCTCGGCGGGCGGACCGGGCCGGGTTGGCGTGGGTGCTGGTTCTGGAGAACGGGATTGGTGTCGGTGTGGTTGAAGCCGAGCGGATCCCGGGCGTGGATGCCGGTGTTGTCATTGCCGTGAGTGACGATGCCGGGCCGGTTGCCGCGGTCCCCGGACGACCGCGACGGGTCGGCGGATCCGGGTGCATTGCCGCCGTGTGCGGACGGTTCGGCGGCTGCCTGCCCCGCCGCCAGCACGGTGGCGCCGGCCAGCGGGGCCAGGATCAGGCCGATGCGGCGGAGGTGGGGGCGTGGTCGAAGGGCGTGCTGCATGGCGTCATTGCCTCTCTGCGCGGCGTCTCGGCCGTTCCTTATCTACTGAGTAAGACCGTAGATCATCTACGTAGATGAATAGTAGATAAATCCTGGGAATCTACTGAGTTCCTACGTAGGAACGGCGGTGCGCAGTAGCCCGCCAACGCGAGACGCAGTGGCCCGCAAACGCGAGACGCAGTGGCCCGCCAACGCGAAACGCCCCCACCGGATTTCCGGTAGGGGCGCGAAACGCGAGGTGAAAGCGGGTGCGGCTCAGCCCAGCACGGTCGCGACGATGCCGGCCAGGTAGCCCAGCCGAGCCACCTCCGAGGGCCGGAAGTCCGGTCCGCCCGGGCGGCCCAGCAAGAGCACCTTGCCGGTATTGCCGAGCGGCGCGGCCGCCAGTTTGGTGTCCATGTCCTTCCATAGCTCCGGCACCCAGTCGGCGTCACCGTCGAGCACCGACGGCTTCTCCAGGGGCATCCACGGTGCGGAGGCGGCCTGTGTGGAGGGTGCGCTCTGGGAGCCCACCACGCGGTAGGCGCCCTGCGGTCCCATGTCGATCACCGTCGACCAACCGACCCGCAGCACCCGGGGCGCACCGTCGACGAGCACCTGCAACCGGTCGTCGCGTGCGTTGGCGACCTGGTCGATGAGCTCGAGTTCGCGGTGGGTGTCGAGGATCCCCGAGTACGGCCGCAGCGAATCCACCTGCACATCGTGCAGTGATTCGGCGGCGGTGATGAGGGTGTCGGGCAGTGCGCCCGTCGGCACCTCGACGACGATGTCGTCGATCGCGAAGCCGTCACCGCGCTCGACGACATCCAGCGAGAGGATGTCCGCGCCAACGGAACCCAGCGCCAGCGCCAGCGATCCGAGACTCCCTGGGCGATCCGGAAGTTGCACGCGAAGCAGGTATGACACGTGCCTTCCTTTCTTTACTGTGCGACCGAAACTTTCCGACGGGTACCCGAGTCCCGCAATACTTACACCCTCGAGAGCCCGTTATCGAATCGAAGCATCTGCTGTGACGCGGGCCACCTACCCGTGGGTCACACATTGATGGTGCCAGGTCCGGCGCGTACCTGCGACCGGTGGCCGAAGGCGAACCCACTAGGCTGTCGGATGGCCAATCACCTAGCTCGAACCATGCCGAAAGGGGTCCCGCGGTGCCCGCCATCTCCAGGGACGAGGTAGCCCACCTCGCCCGGCTGTCCCGGCTCGCTTTGACGGACGACGAACTCGATCTGTACGCCGGTCAGCTGGATTCCATCCTGACCCACGTCGCACAGATCTCGCAGGTCGCCGCCGCCGATGTGCCCGCCACCGCATCCCCGAATCCGGAGACCAACGTGACGCGCCCGGATGTGCCGCAGCCGTGCCTGACTCCGGACCAGGCGCTCGCCATGGCCCCGGCCGTCGAGGAGCAGCGGTTCATGGTTCCGCAGATTCTGGGAGAGGGCGAATGACAGACCTGACCAAGCTGTCCGCGGCGGAGCTCGCGGACAAGATCCACGCGCGTGAGGTCTCCTCGGTCGAGGTCACCGAGGCCCACATCCGCCGCATCGCCGAGGTCGACGGGGAGATCAACGCCTTCCTGCACATCGCGGGCGAGCAGGCGCTGGTCACCGCCGCCGAGGTGGACCGCCAGGTCGCCGCCGGCACCGTGGCCTCGCCGCTGGCCGGTGTTCCCTTGGCGCTCAAGGACGTTTTCACCACCGTCGACATGCCGACCACCTGCGGGTCGAAGATGCTCGAGGGCTGGGTGTCGCCGTACGACGCGACGCTGACCACCAAGCTGCGCGAGGCGGGCATCCCGATCCTCGGCAAGACGAACATGGACGAGTTCGCCATGGGTTCGTCGACCGAGAACTCGGCGTACGGCCCGACCCGCAATCCCTGGGACACCGAACGGATTCCGGGCGGTTCGGGCGGCGGTTCGGCGGCCGCGCTGGCCTCCTACCAGGCTCCGCTGGCGATCGGCACCGACACCGGCGGCTCGATCCGCCAGCCCGCCGCGGTCACCGCGACCGTCGGCACCAAGCCGACCTACGGCACCGTGTCCCGTTTCGGCCTGGTCGCCTGCGCGTCCTCGCTGGACCAGGGTGGCCCGTGCGGTCGCACCGTGCTGGACACCGCGCTGCTGCACGAGGTCATCGCCGGATACGACCCGCGCGACTCCACCTCTCGCAATGTGCCGGTGCCGCCGGTGGTCGCCGCCGCCCGCGAGGGCGCCAAGGGCGACCTGTCGGGCCTGAAAGTCGGTGTGGTGCGCGAGCTTCACTCCGACAGCTACCAGCCCGGCGTCATCGCCTCCTTCGATGCCGCCGTCGCGCAGCTGAAGGAGCTGGGCGCGGAAGTGGTCGAGGTGTCCTGCCCGCACTTCGAGTACGCGCTGGCCGCCTACTACCTGATCCTGCCGTCGGAGGTGTCGTCCAACCTGGCGCGCTTCGACGCCATGCGTTACGGCCTGCGCGTCGGCGACGACGGCTCGCACTCGGCCGAGCAGGTCATGTCCCTCACCCGTGAGGCCGGACTGGGTCCGGAGGTCAAGCGCCGCATCATGATCGGCACCTACGCGCTGTCCTCGGGCTACTACGAGGCCTACTACGGCCAGGCCAACAAGGTCCGCAACCTGATCGCGCAGGACTTCGACAAGGCGTACGAGAGCGTCGACGTGCTGGTCTCGCCGACCAGCCCGTTCACCCCGTGGAAGCTGGGCGAGAAGGTCAACGACCCGCTGGCCATGTACCTCTCGGACCTGTGCACGCTGCCCACCAACCTGGCCGGGCACTGCGCCATGTCGGTGCCGTCCGGGCTCAGTGCGGACGACGGCCTGCCGGTGGGTCTGCAGATCATGGCCCCGGCCCTGGCCGACGACCGCCTGTACCGCGTCGGCGCGGCCTACGAGGCGGCCCGCGGCCCGATCGCCTGATCGGTTCCGATCCCGCAAGCGAATTCGGCCCCCGCCGGTGTCCACCGGCGGGGGCCTTCGCCGTCCATTGCCTGCGACGCGTCGGTCCCGACCGGTAGGCTGGCAGCGTTTCGGCGTGTGTGAAGGGTTTGTCAGGGGAATGTTGGGACGCGGCGAAGTCTTCGCGGGCTACGTGATCGAGCGCGAAGTGGGCCGTGGCGGAATGGGTTCGGTCTACGCGGCCCGCCACCCTCGGCTCCCGCGGCTGATCGCGCTCAAACTGCTGCATCGGGAGATGTTCGGCGACAACGAGACCCGCCAGCGTTTCGAGCGCGAGGCCGATGTGATCGCCCAGCTCGACCACCCCAACATCATCACCGTCTTCGACCGCGGCGACGAGGGTGAGCAGCTGTGGATCGCCATGCAGTACGTGGACGGCGTCGACGGCGCGTCCATCGACCCCTTCGACCTGCCCCCGGACCGCGCGGTCGAGATCATCGTGCAGACCGCGGCCGCACTGGATTACGCGCACGCCCGCGGCGTCCTGCACCGCGACGTGAAGCCCGCCAACCTGCTGCTGTCGCGCTCCGGCGGCATCGGCACCGGATTCACCGACCGGGTCCTGCTCAGCGACTTCGGCATCGCCCGGGTGCTCGACGACACCGCGCACCTGACCCGCACCGGCATGCTCAACGCCACCCTCGCCTACGCCTCCCCGGAACAGCTGACCTCCGCGCCCATGGGGCCGCGCTCGGACCAGTACTCGTTGGCCTGCACCCTGTTCCGGCTGCTCACCGGGCGCGGGCCGTTCGACGCGCCGAATATCGCGACCGTGATGCTCGGGCATCTGCAGTCCCCGCCGCCCCCGGCGAGCCAGTTCCGGCGCGAGGTCCCCGCCGAACTGGACGCGGTGCTGCGGCGCGCGCTGTCCAAGGACCCGCGCGACCGCTACGAGACCTGCTACGAATTCGCGCGGGCCGCCTGGGAGACGGTGGCCGAACCGGTGTCGCTGGTGCGCCGGCCGCGCCCGGCGGCGGCCGACCGGCTGCCCCGCGAGGACACCGTGCGCGGCTGTCTGTTCGGCGGCGCCATCGGGGACGCGCTGGGCGCGCCGATCGAGACCATGCTGCTGCCGAACATCCAGCAGCGCTACGGGAATCAGGGTGTCACCGGTGAGGGCGGCGGCTACAAGGGCCGCATCTCCGACGAGACCCAGCTGACGCTGTTCACCATGGAGGCGCTGATCCGCAGCGCACGGGTGCGGGCTCGCGGCAACGCCGCGGCCGTCGGCATGATCCAGGAGAACCTGCTGGTGTGGCTGCGCGGGCAGGGCCAGGCCGCGGTGCCCGAACAGCCGGTGCCGTTGCAGAGCGGGCTGACCATGTATCCCGAGCTGATGACCTATCGGGGGCCCACGCAGACCACCATCTCGGCCATGCTGCGCGCGGCCGCCCGGCAGCGGCCCGGCACCCCGCTGGGCACCCGCGACCATCCGATCAACGACTCCAAGGGTTGCGCGGCCGTGGTGCGTTCGGCGCCCTGCGGATTCACGCCGTCGCTCGAGCACGCCTTCGAATTGGCCTGCGACGCGGCGGCCCTCACCCACGGCAATCCGAGCGGCTGGCTGCCGGCGGGCACCTTCGCGGCCACCGTGTACGGGCTGGGCCGGGGCCTGGACGTGCGGACCGCGGTGGAGCAGGCTCGCGCGCAGCTGATCCGCAACCGGAACCACGAGGAGACCTCCGAGGCGCTCGACGCGGCCATCCGGCTGGCCGACACCGTCGCCTTCCGGGGACGGCCCATGCCCGCGCCCGGACTGCTGGAACGCCTGGGCAGCGGCGTCATCGGCTCCGAGGCCCTCGCGCTGGCGGTGTGCGCGGCGGTGTGCGCCGAGAATGTCGGCGGCACACCGGAACAGATCTTCCGCAACGGGGTGCTGCTGGCGGTCAACCACTCCGGTGACAGCGACTCCACCGGGTCCATCTGCGGTGCGCTGCTCGGAGCCCGCCTGGGCACGGGCGCCATCCCGGAGGTCTGGCGGGCCCGGCTCGACGCGGCCGCCGCCATCGACCGGCTGGTCGCGGACTTCACCCGTGAGGTCCGCGAACCGACTCAGCAGCCCGGCAGTACCGTGCCCTGGTCCACGCCGTAGCGGTGCCCGTGTCCGGCCGGGGCGTCCAGCGCGCCCAGCAGGTCGGCGGAGGTCTGCAGGAAGCTCAGCACCGGAAACCACGGCGGGACCGGGGCATCCGGCCGGGTCCCGGTCAGATCCGGTGCGCGCCACAGCAGCGACGGCGCCCAGTGCACCACCGGATCGGAGGCATTGGCCAGCACCGCCGCCCGCCCGTGCCGCACCTGCCCGCCGGGCGGTCCGGCCCACAG
>NZ_JBSGCY010000167.1:0-12981 GCF_053602115.1 Nocardia sp. NPDC004582
GACAGCGGTCCTGCCGCCGGTGGTCTGCCCCAGCGTGATCCGTCCGCGGGCGGTCTGCCGCAGCGTGACGGTGGCGCCGCCGCCGGTGGTGGTCTCCCGCAGCGTGACTCGGGTCTGCCCCAGCGTGACTCCGGTCTGCCGCAGCGTGATTCGGGTCTGCCGCAGCGTGATTCGGCTTCTGGTGGTCTGCCGCAGCGTGACTCCGCCGCGGGCGGTCTGCCGCCGCGTGATCCGGCCGCGGGTGGTCTGCCGACCCGTCAGCCCGGTGCCAATGGCGCTCCGCAGCGTGGTCCGGGAGCGCCCGGCGGCCAAGCGCTGGGAGGTGGAGCGCCGCAGCGCGGTGCCGCGCCGCAGCGCGACGGGTCCAATGGTCTTGCCGCACAGGATTCGGACAAGCAGGGTCTGCGTCCGCGGGACGGTCTCGCCCCGCGCGACGGTGGCCCGGCGCAGCGCGGTCCGGGTGGTCTGCCCCAGCGGGACAGCGGTCCTGCCGCCGGTGGTCTGCCCCAGCGTGATCCGTCCGCGGGCGGTCTGCCGCAGCGTGACGGTGGCGCCGCCGCCGGTGGTGGTCTGCCGCAGCGTGGCCCGAACGGCCTGCCGCAGCGGGATGCCGGAAATGGTCTACCGCAGCGTGGTCCGGGTGCGGGTCAGCCGCAGCGCCCGGCCGCCACGGGTGCCGATTCGCTCTCGGGTGGCCTGACTCAGCGTGATCCGCTGAGTGGTCCGCTCCCGCAGCGGGATCCGTTGAACGATCCGCTGCCGCTGCGCGACGGCGGCCTGCCTCAGCGTGGCGCTACCGGTCTGCCGCAGCGGGATCCGGGTTCGGTGTTGCCGCAGCGCCCGTCCCCGATTCCGGGTGTCGGTCTGCCGCAGCGCGGTGATGACGGCGTCAAGGAGCCAGGACGCCACAGCTTCCGGTCGAACCCGGCCAAGGCGGCCTCGTTCTTCCAGACGCGTCTGCAGCCGACGGACGCCCCCGGTGACTCGATCATGGGCGGCACGCCGATCTTCGCGGAGATGATGTCGGCGTGGCTCTCCGATCCGAACGCCGACCGGTCCCAGGTGGCCTCGTCCTTCGAATCACCGGGCGACGAGGGCTGGCAGGCCGCGCAGCGGGTCAGCCAGGCCGCACCGGAGCGGCGGACGGCGGCGGGTCTGCCGCAACGTGATCCGGGTAACCGACTTGTGCCCGGCGGTGTGAACGGAAACGCTGACAAGGCGGCCCACCGCGACCCAGAATCCATCAGGTCGAGTCTGAGCCGCCATCAGAAGGGCGTCCGGGACGGCCGCGCGATGCAAGCTATGAACCTAACCGGAGATAAAGGAGACCGATGAACCCCGATCTAGGTGGTACGAAGCGTCAGCTGGATTGGCTGGTTTCGAACTTCGCCAATGAGGTTCCCGGCGTTGCGCACGCGGTCCTGGTATCCGCTGACGGCCTGCTGATGGCCGCGAGCGCGCAGCTGCCCGTGGACCGCGCCGAACAGCTGTCCGCTGTGACCGCGGGGCTCGCGAGCCTCTCGGTCGGTGTCTCGAACTTGTTCGAGGGCGGCACCGTTTTGCAGTCGGTGGTCGAGATGGAACACGGCTACCTGCTGCTCATGGCTGTCGGTGACGGCTCGTATCTGGCGGTCCTGACCAACACCTCGTGTGACATCGGTCAGGTCGGATACGAAATGGCGTTGTTGGTCGAGCGAGTGGGCCAGACGGTTCAGGCCACACCTCGCGTCACGATGGGTTCCTGATGGCGGGATGGACATAGACAACGAACGCGTTGGGAGCGCCGAACCGAGCCTGGTTCGCCCCTATTCACTGACGGCCGGTCGCACCCGGCCGAAGGTGGAGCTCGCCTTGGAGGCGCTCGTCGCATCGCATCCGGTCGCCCTCGAGCGGCAGTTCGAACTCACCAACATCGAGACGTCAATCGTGGAGTTGTGCAGAGAATCGCCGTCGGTTGCCGAGGTGGCCGCGCGTCTGGGCATCCCGCTCGGGGTCGCGCGGGTGCTGGTCGCTGACCTCATCGATGCCGGCCATGTGCGGGTATCGGCGACTTTGAAAGACGATTCCAGCGACGATGAACGTCGCGAGCTGATCGAAAGGGTTCTCAGTGGACTCCGGCGTATTTGATTCGACGACACAGGTCGACACGCGCACCAGCAAGCCCACGTCGGCCAAGATCGTCGTGGCCGGTGGTTTCGGTGTCGGCAAGACCACCCTGGTCGGTGCCGTGTCGGAGATCGTTCCGCTGCGCACCGAGGCGTTGGTGACCAATGCCAGTGTCGGCGTGGACTCCCTGACCGGTGTCCCGTCGAAGGCCACCACCACGGTGGCCATGGACTTCGGCCGCATCAGCCTGGCCGATGACCTGGTGCTGTACCTGTTCGGTACGCCGGGCCAGTACCGCTTCTGGTTCATGTGGGACGACCTGATCAAGGGCGCCATCGGCGCGGTGGTGCTGGTCGACACCCGCCGGCTGGAGGACAGTTTCGCCGCCGTCGACTACTTCGAGGCGCGCAACCTACCCTTCCTGGTGGCCATCAACGAATTCGATGATGCGCCACGGTATCCGGTGGAGGACATCCGCCAGGCGCTGGCGGTGCCCGCGGACGTGCCGATCCTCTCGATCGACGCCCGTCGCCGGGAGCCGGTGAAGCAGGCTCTGGTCGCGGTCACCGAATACGCCCTGCGCAAGGTCGTTCAGGGTTACTGACCCGCGCAGGCTATAAGCTCGCGCCGTGACGATCACGGCGCGGGAGTTGCTCGGCGAATTGCTGGATCCCGGTTCCTTCGTGGGCTGGGATCGGCCACCGGTGCCGGTGGCGGCGTCGCCGAGGTATCGCGAGGATTTGCTGGCTGCCGCGGCAACGGCGGGCACCGATGAAGCGGTGCTCACCGGGGAGGGGTTGCTGCGCGGACGGCGGGTCGCCGTGATCGCGTGCGAGTTCGCGTTTCTCGCGGGTTCGATCGGGGTGGCCGCCGCCGAGCGGATCGTGTCCGCGGTGGAGCGCGCGACCGAACTGGGTCTGCCGCTGCTCGCCTCGCCGACCTCCGGCGGTACCCGAATGCAGGAGGGCACAGTCGCTTTCGTGCAGATGGTGAAGGTCGCGGGGGCGCTGGCCGTGCACAAGGCCGCGGGGCATCCGTATCTGGTGTATCTGCGCGATCCGACCATGGGCGGGGTGTTCGCGTCGTGGGGTTCGTTGGGGCACATGACATTCGCCGAACCGGGGGCGCTGGTCGGCTTTCTGGGGCCGCGGGTCTACCGGGCGCTGTACGGGAAGCCGTTCCCCGAAGGTGTGCAGACGGCCGAAAACCTTTACCGCAACGGTGTTATCGACGGTGTGGTGCCGGTATCGGTGTTTCGGCGCATCGTGCATCGGGCGCTCACGGTGTTGTGCGACGGTCCGGCCCCGCTGCCCGAAAAGCCTACTGACGCAACGCCGCCCGCGCTCGGGGCGGGTGCGTTCCTGGCCGGTCCGCAGGAGCGCGGCGGCGTCGCGGTGCTGGACACGGCCGAGGTGCACGCCTGGCAGACGGTGCTGATCTCCCGGCGCGGGGATCGTCCGGGGATTCGGGAGTTGCTGCGCCACGTCACCGACCGGGTTCCGTTGTCCGGCACCGGACAAGGCGAGCTGGACCGCACGGTGGTGCACGCCCTGGCCCGGTTCCGGGGTCAGCCCTGCGTCGTGTTCGGCCATGACCGCGCCGGTCAGTCGCCGGAGCACACCATGGGCCCGGCGGCGTTGCGGGAGGCGCGGCGCAGCATGCATCTGGCCGCCGAACTGCGCGTCCCCCTGGTCCTGGTGATCGATACCGCGGGCGCGTCGCTGTCCCGGGAGGCGGAGGAGCGCGGCCTGGCCCCCGAGATCGCCCGCTGCATCGCCGATCTCGTCACCCTGGACACCCCGACGGTCTCGGTGCTGCTGGGTCAGGGCACGGGTGGTGGCGCGCTGGCCCTGCTGCCCGCCGATCGGGTGCTGGCCGCCGCCAACGGCTGGCTGGCCCCCTTGCCGCCGGAGGGTGCGAGCGAGATCGTCCACCGTGACACCTGGCATGCCCCGGAACTGGCCGCCGCCCAGCGGATTCGGGCGGTGGACCTCCGGTCCGACGGCATCGTGGACCGGATCGTGCACGAATACCCGGACGCCGCCGAGGAGCCGGCGGATTTCGCGCTGCGCATGGTGGAGGCAATCGCGGGCGAACTGGCCGGTCTGACCGCTCGTTCCCCGGCGGAGCTGCTCGCCGCCCGGCACCTGCGCTATCGGCGGCTGGGGCTGTGAACGTAGTTCTCGTCACGTCGAACCTGTGCGAAGCTGTCTATTTGCTGCCGTGGGGGCTCGACACGGAGATTTCGGTATAGAGCACTCGGTTGACGCCGTGGACCTGCGCTTCTAACTTCGACATGGTGACGTACCGGTTCGAGGCCAGCGACATTCCAGCGATCGTGCTCAGTGACGGCCAGGTGATGCCCAAACTGGGGTTCGGCGTCTACAAGGTCGACGGCGACGACGCGGTCGGCACCATCGCGAAGGCGCTCGAACTCGGTTACCGCAGTCTCGACACCGCCGCCTTCTACGGCAACGAGGAGGAAGTGGGCCGCGCCGTCCACGAGTCCGGGCTGCCCCGCGACGAGGTGTTCGTCACCACCAAGCTGTGGAACGCCGACCACGGCTACGACGCCACCCTGCGCGCCTTCGACGCCAGCGCCAAGCGGCTGGGCCTGGACACCATCGACCTGTTCCTCATCCATTGGCCGGTGCCCGCCGCGGACCTCTACGTCGACACCTTCCGGGCGCTGCAGGCGCTGAAGCGGCAGGGCCGGGTGGTCTCCATCGGCGTCTCCAATTTCACCCGGGCGCACCTGGAGCGGGTGATGGCCGAGACCGGTGAGGTGCCCGCCATCAATCAGGTTGAGCTGCACCCGTATTACGCCCAGTCGGAGCTGCGCGCCTTCCACGCCGCGCACGGCATCGTGACCGAGGCGTGGAGTCCGCTGGGCCGGGGCGCGGAGTTCAACGATTCGGTGATCATCGCGCTGGCCGACAAGCTGGGCCGGACGCCGGCGCAGATCATCCTGCGCTGGCACATGCAGCTGGGGAACGTGGCCATCCCGAAGTCGAACACCCCGTCGCGGATGGCGGAGAATCTGGCGGTCTTCGACTTCGAGCTGACCGGCCGGGAGATGACCCAGATCGCCGGTCTGGACAAGGGCGCCCGGCAGGGCGGCGACCCGGACCTCTTCGATATGGACGCGCCCGTCTGACCTCGCGCGCTCAGCTCTGCGGGTCGGCGGTCGGGTGGGTCGGAATGCCCAGATACGAGGTCAGTTCGACGGCGGCCGCCCGGCCCGCGCGGTTCGCGCCGATGGTGCTGGCCGAGGGCCCGTAGCCGATCAGGTGGATGCGCGGATCGGCTTCGACCCGGGTGGCGAGGCGGCCGCCCATGGTGATGCCGCCGCCGGGCCCGCGCAGTCGCAGCGGGGCCAGATGGTCGAGGGCGCTGCGGAATCCGGTGGCCCACAGGATGACGTCGGCGTGCTGGAAGGTGCCGTCGGCCCAGCGGACGCCGTCGGGTTCGATGTGGTCGAACAGCGGTCGCCGTTCCAGCGCCCCGCGGGCGCGCATGGCCCGCACCCGAGCGTCCTCGGGCAGCCCGGTCACCGACACCACCGAGCCGGGTGGAAGTCCGCGCCGGACACGGTCTTCCACCATCGCCACCGCGGCCCGGCCGTCCTCGGGCGCGAATTGCCCGGAGCGGAAGACGGGTTCGCGGCGGGTCACCCAGGTGGTGCCGGTGACCTGCGAGATCTCGTCCAGCAGTTGGACGGCCGTGATCCCGCCGCCGACGATCACGACGTGTTGGCCGTCGAATTCCGTTGCGGCACGGTAGTCGTGGGCGTGCAGCTGGCGTCCGGCGAAGGTCTCCGCGCCCCGGTAGTAGGGGATGAACGGCTTGTCCCAGGTGCCGGTGGCATTGACCAGTCCCCGGGCGCGCACCGTCGCGCCCGGGTTCAGTTCGGCGTGCAGCAGCCCGTCGACCTGCTGATTCGGGCAGGTGGCGGCGGTGGCGCGGTCGCACACCACGGTGACCGAGATCGGCCGGTGCACGCGCAGGTCGAAGCGCTTCTCGTAGAGCTCGAAGTAGTGCGGTACGGCGGTGGCGGCCCGCGCGTTCTCGGAGCCGTCGGGCAGGGTCTCCGCGAAGGACATGCCCGGCAGGTCGTGCACCCGGTTGACGGTGCTCAATGTCAGTGACGGCCACCGGAACTGCCAGGCGCCGCCCGCACCGGGGGAGTGGTCGACGATGAGGAAGTCCTGTTCGGGCCGCAGGCCCAGTCTGCGCAGGTGATAGCCGACCGACAGCCCGGCCTGTCCCGCGCCGATCACCAGGATGTCGACATCGGGTGTTGCGGTCACGGACCCGACGGTACGCGCACCTAGAGTGAGAACCGATCATGGGTTAGGCACCTGGTGAGTGTGGACAGTGGGGAAGGGACAGATGCTCGGAGTCAGCCGCGATGGCGAGGTCGTGACCATCGAACTGCAGCGTCCGGATCGCCGGAACGCCCTGAACGAGGAGCTGATCGGCCGCTTGCGCGCGGCCCTCGAGGAGGCCGCGACGTCGGCCCGGGTGATCGTGCTGACCGGTCAGGGGCCGATCTTCAGCGCGGGCGCCGACCTGGACGGGGTGTATTCGGACAGCTTCCTGACCGGCCTGCTGGCCATGCTGCGCACCATCGAGACCATTCCGGTGCCGGTGATCGCCGCGATCAACGGCGGGGCGCTGGGCGCGGGCGTGCAACTAGCCCTGGCCTCGGACCTACGTGTGATGTCGCCGGATTCGTTCATCGCGGTCCCGGCCGCGAAACTCGGTATCTCCGTTGACCGTTGGACCGTGCGCAGGCTGTCGTCGCTGATCGGCGCCGGTCCGGCGCGCACGATTCTGCTGGGCGCCGAGCGGGTTCCCGCCGCGGACGCCTATCACTTCGGCTTCGCCAACAAGATCGGAACTCTGGCCGACGCGCAGGCCTGGGCCAAGCAGATCGCCGAACTCGCGCCGCTGTCGCTGCGGCATCTGAAGCTGGTCTTCAACGACGACGACACCCGCGGTCCCGATACCGCCGCGCAGAGCGCTGCCCTGGACGCCGCCTGGCAGAGCGCCGACGCGCAGGAGGCGCGCGCGGCTCGCCAGGAGAAGCGGCCCGCGAAGTTCGAGGGCCGATGAACGGGCAGCGCGCGCGAGAGAATGCGCGGAGACTGGTGGGTATGGCAGCGGGCGCTTTCGGTCTTTCCTGGGTGGTTCGGGCGGCATGGGGGATTCCCTCGGCCATGGGTGCGTCGATGTCGGCGATCGCGCCGACCGCGCGCGGGGCGACCACCTATCGCAATCGGCAGTTCCACAACACCGAACCGAGCAGTCAGCTCAGCGGTTCCCCGCTGGAGCTGCTCTACCAGCTGGCCACCCAGCGCAATAACGGCCGCCCGTCCGGGACTATCCCGCTGGTGACGCCGGAGCTGCCCGAGCAGGCCGGGGAGCTGGCGGTGACCTGGTACGGGCACGCGACCTGCCTGGTCGAGGTGGACGGCTACCGGGTGCTGGCCGATCCGGTGTGGAGCGAGCGGGTGTCACCGTCGCCGCTGGTGGGCCCGGCCCGCCTGCATCCGGTGCCGTCGCCGCTGTCGGCGTTGCCGGCGCTGGACGCGGTGCTCATCTCCCACGACCACTACGACCATCTGGACCGCGACACCGTGACCGCGCTGGTCGAGGGCCAGGACTGTGTCTTCATCGTGCCCGTCGGCATCGGCGCGCATCTGCGGCACTGGTCGGTGCCCGAGCATCGGATCGTCGAATTGGATTGGGCCGCCTCGGTTTCGCTGTCGGAGCTGCGGCGTGATCGCGGCGACGGCACGGACCTGGTGATCACCTGTTCGGAGGCGCGGCACTTCTCCGGTCGCGGCCTGGTGCGCAACACCACGCTGTGGGCGTCGTGGTCCATCGCGGGCCCGACCCGCCGGGTCTACTTCGGCGGCGACACCGGTTACACGAAGGCGTTCGCGGAGGCGGGCGCGCGGCTGGGCCCGTTCGACCTGACCCTGCTGCCCATCGGCGCCTATGACCGGCACTGGCCGGATGTGCACATGAACCCGGAGGAGGCGGTGCGCGCCCACGCCGATCTGTGTGTCGGCGACGCGGGCTTCGGGCTGTTGGTGCCGATTCACTGGGCCACCTTCAATCTGGCCTTCCACGGCTGGTCGGAGCCGGTGCGGCGACTGGTCGAGGCGGCGGAGGCGGCCAGGACACGCATCGCCGTGCCGAAGCCGGGTGAGCGGATCGACCCGATTGGCCTCCCACCACGGGATTCGTGGTGGGAAGATGTTCGCCAATAACGGACCGAGAGTGAAGGAGCAGGCTGTGAGTCTCATGGACACGCTCAAGGGCTTGGTCGGCAAGGGCAAGGATATGGCGGCCCAGAACGCCGAGAAGGTTGAGCAGGCGGTCGACAAGGCCGGCAGCTTCGTCGACGAGAAGACCGGGGGGAAGTACTCCTCCCACATCGACAAGGGCACGGAGGCGGTCAAGAACGCCCTGCAGCCCGACGCGCCCGCCGAAGCCGCGGCCCAGGCCCCGGCGGCCGAACCCGCCCCGGAGCCGGAAGCGGCGCCGGCCCCCGCGGAGGGCGAGCAGCCTCCGGCCTAGTTCCGACCGGTCGTTCCGCGGGCCGTTCGGGAGTGGCGGGGATGCTCCGTCGCTGACCTGAACGGCCCGTTGGCTTTTCGCGGGCATTCCAGGTTGCGGGAAATCGCGGCCACCCGGACCTAGACTGCTGTTATGGGGTCCCGCAGGGATTTCGGGGGTATCGAGGTTGGGCTGACCAACCTCGACAAGGTGCTGTACCCGGCCACCGGGACCACCAAAGGTGAGGTCATCGACTATTTCACCGCTGTCGCCGAGGCCCTGCTGCCGCATATCGCGCAGCGGCCGGTGACCCGGAAGCGGTGGCCGAACGGGGTGGACGAGCAGTCGTTCTTCGAGAAGAATCTGGCCGAGCACGCGCCGAAGTGGTTGGAACGGCGCACCGTTCAACATTCCGACCGGCCGGTGACCTATCCGCTCATCGACAATGTCGCCGGCCTGGCCTGGCTCGGGCAGCAGGCCGCCCTGGAACTGCATGTGCCGCAATGGCGTTTCGCCGGTGCCGAGGTCGGCGACATCACCCGCCTGGTCTTCGACCTGGACCCCGGACCGGGCGCGGGGCTCGCGCAGTGCGCCGAGGTGGCGCTCATCCTCCGCGATGTGGTGCGCGAGGTGGGATTGACGGCGTTCCCGGTCACCAGCGGCTCCAAGGGAATTCACATCTACGTGCCGCTGGACCGCAAACTCGGCCCGAACGGGGCGTCCGCGGTGGCCAAGCAGGTCGCCACCAACCTGCAACAGCTGCGGCCCGAACTGGTGACCGCCACCATGGCCAAATCGGCCCGTGGGGGCAAGGTCTTCCTGGATTGGAGCCAGAACAATCCGGCCAAGACCACCATCGCGCCGTACTCGCTGCGCGGGCGCGCCCAGCCGTGGGTGGCCGCGCCGCGCGCGTGGGCGGAGCTCGAGAAGCCGAAGAAACTGCGGCACTTGACCTTCGACGAGGTGCTGCGCCGCTTCGAGGACGACGGCGATCTGCTCGCCGGATTGGACGGTCCGCCGCCGGAACCGGATCGGCTCGGCACCTATCGTTCCCTGCGCGATCCGGGCCGCACCCCCGAACCGGTTCCGGCGGGTGCGCCCGATGTCGGTCCGGGCGATCGGTTCGTGGTGCAGGAACATCACGCCCGCCGGCTGCACTGGGACGTCCGCCTGGAGCGCGACGGCGTGCTCGCCTCCTGGGCGGTGCCCAAGGGCCCGCCCACCGATACCGGCGAGAACCGGCTGGCCGTGCACACCGAGGATCATCCGATCGAGTACCTCACCTTCCACGGGACCATCCCCAAGGGCGAGTACGGCGGCGGCGAGATGACCATCTGGGATACCGGCACCTACGAGACCGAGAAGTGGCGCGACGACGAGGTCATCGTGTGGCTGCGCGGGCAGCGGCTGACCGGGCGGTACGCGCTGATCCAGACCAACGGCAATCAGTGGCTCATGCACCTGATGAAGGACCAGACGCCGCCGGGAGATAACGGAAAGCAGCCGGAAGACGCGGGGGCGCAGGCGGTCTCGACGCCGCGCGCGCCCGCGCCCCTGCCGCGCGGTGTCATGCCGATGCTGGCCACCGCCGGTGACGTGACCACCCTCGACGCGAAACAATGGGCGTTCGAGACCAAGTGGGACGGCTTCCGGCTGATCGCCGAGATCGAGGACGGCGCGGTGACCCTGCACAGCCGCGCCGGGCATGTCGTCACCGGGAAGTACCCCGGCCTGGCCGTGCTCGGCGAGGAACTGTCCGGCCATGCCGCGGTGCTCGACGGCGAGGCGGTGGTCTTCGACGATCACGGCGGCGCGAATCTCGGCCTGCTGCGCGCGGATTCGGGCCGCGCGGTCTTCCTGGCCTTCGACCTGCTCTACCTGGACGGCACATCGCTGATCCGCAAACGCTACGACGATCGGCGGCGCGTCCTGGAAGCCCTTGCCGGGCAAGCGCGTTCGCTGCTCGTTCCGTCGCTGCTGCGGGGTTCGGGCGCGGACGCGCTGCGCTACAGCCAGGAGCACGGCATGGAGGGCGTGGTCGCCAAGCGGCGCGACTCGGTCTATCTCCCGGGCCGCCGTGGCCAGTCCTGGATCAAGACCCGCAATTGGCGGACGCTGTCGGTGGTGATCGGCGGCTACCGGCGTTCGGAGGCGCGGCAGTTCGCGTCCCTGCTGGTCGGCGTCCCGCATCAGGGCGAGCTGTACTACCTGGGCCGGGTCGGCACCGGTTTCAGCGAGCAGGAGATGAGCGATCTCGCCGACCGCCTGCGCCGGCTGGAACGCAAGACCAGCCCGTTCGACAACGAGCTCACCGCCGACGAGCGCCGCGACGCGGTCTGGGTGACGCCGAAACTCACGGGCATGGTCCGCTTCCAGAACTGGACCGAGACCGGCCGCCTGTGGCACCCGGCCTGGATCCCCGGCTCCGACTAGCTCGACTTCTCCAGCAGCGGAATCAGGCTGTCGGAGTCGGTGACGATGGCGTGCCCCTGGAATTCGAAGTCCGCCCAGGCGCGCTGCTTGCCGGGCTCGTCGCGCCCGCCGACCCCGTCGCGGACGACGACCGGCACGAAGCCGAGATCGGTGGAGTGGGACACCGTCGGCGCGATCCCGATCTCCAGCGCGACACCGACGATGGCGTAGGCCCCGATCCCGAGGTCACGCAGGGTCGAGGCGAGCGGGGTGCCCTCGAACGCCGACATCGACGTCTTGTCGAAGACGACTTCGCCCTCCCGCGGCCGCAGTTCCGGCACCAGCTCGAAGCCCGGGGTGTCGCGCTGCAGGATCGGGACCACGTCCTCGATCGAGTCCTTGCCCTGCCAGCTCATCGCCATCCGCATGGCGAAGCTGCCCATGAGCCGCTTGGGCAGGAAGAAGTGCCGCAGGAAGATCACCGGGTAGCCGCCGCGCCGCGCGGCCTCGACCACCCGCACGACGCGCTCGGTGATCGCCGGACCGTCCTCGAGCTGGCCGAGCACCCCGGCCTGCATGTCGTACACGATGACCGCCATCTTGTCCGGTGCGCACACATCCTCGAGCGTCTCCGGAATCTCCACACCGTTGCCGCGCCGCATAAGCCCTCCGCAATCGCTTTCCGCCCCACCCTCTTTCGCCACCCTACGCCTGTGCGGAAGGGCGCCGGACACCACTCCGGAAGCCCTCACCGACCGCGTCACCCGCATCTTCGCCGACCTCATCGACCGGCGACATCAGGGCTGAGTCAATTCACCTCGGCCAGTTTGTCTTCGAGCAGGGCGCGTTCGCCGTCGTTGCCGCACAGCGCGATCGCGCGCTCGAACTCGGCGCGGGCCTCCGCGCGGCGGCCCAGCTTGGCGAGCAGTTCACCGCGGACCGTCGGCAACAGACGTGAATCGGCCAGTGCCGCCGTCGCTCCGAGCTCGTCGACGATCGCGAGCGCGGCCGCCGGACCGTACGCCATACAGACCGCGACCGCGCGATTGAGTTCCACGATCGGGGACGGGGCGAGCCTGCCCAGCGCCTCGTAGAGCAGCACGATGCGATCCCAGTCGGTGCCCTCGACGGATGTGGCGACGGCATGGCATTCGGCGATCGCGGCCTGCAGACCGTACGCGCCGAGCCCGCGCCCGATGGCGGCGGCGCGGTCCAGCGCGGCCCGGCCGCGGCCGATCCCGGCCCGGTCCCAGCGCCTGCGATCCTGCCGGTCCAGCGGGACCGGCCGCCCGTCGGCCGCGATCCGGGCGGGGAACCGCGCGGCGGTCAGCTCCAGCAAGGCCAGTAGGCCGTGGACCTCGGGTTCGGCCGGAACCAGCCGGGCCAGCACGCGGGCCAGGCGCTGGGCCTCGGCGGCGAGGTCCAGGCGAATGAGGTCGGCGCCGGAGGTGGCCGACGAGCCCTCGGTGAAGATCACGTAGACCACATTGAGGACCGAACCCAGCCGGGCCGCCCGTTCGTCTGCGGCCGGCACCGCGAACGGAACCCGCGCCGCGGCCAGGGTCTTCTTCGCCCGCGTGATCCGCGCCTGCACGGTCGCCGTCGGAATCAGGCAGGCCCTGGCGATCTCGTCGCTGGACAGACCGCCGACCACGCGCAGGGTCAGCGCGACCCGCGCCTCCCGGGACAGGATCGGGTGGCAGGACACGAACATGAGCGCCAGCACATCGTCGTCGATCTGATCCGGATCCCAGAGCGGTTCCGCGCCGGACCCGTCCGCGACCGGCCCGCCCGTGGCCGCGCCGCCCTCACCCAGTTCCCGGGCGAGGAAGTGCGGCGGGTGCTGGGCAAGCTGCCGCCCGCGCTGGAGGAGCCCGGGCTGGACTCGGACTC
>NZ_JBSGCY010000168.1:0-12849 GCF_053602115.1 Nocardia sp. NPDC004582
GGTGCCCGGCGCGCTGCCGGTGCACGCGCGAATCGGCAACTGGGCCTTCGCCTTCCGGCTGCGCCGCCGCTACGGCCTGCCGGTGCACGATATCGCCGCCATGCGCGTCACCCGCCGCGACCGGTTGCAGGCGCTCGGCCACCTGCACGCCCGGTCCGGATATCCGCTGGCGTTGCTCACCGGCGCGGCCCGTGCGGGCTGGCTGGTGCTGGAGCGCGACATCACCTATCGGCCGCGGACTCACGGCGAGTCCAAGGTCTCCGGTTCCTGGCGCGGCACCCTGCGGGCCGCCCGCGACTTCTGGAGTGTGCGATGACCACCGAGCCCGACCACGCCCCGCTCGACGACACCGTTCCCGCCACCCTGCTCGTGATGGCCAAATCACCCATCCCGGGCTTCGCCAAAACCCGTCTCACCCCGCAGTTCTCGCCGGTCGACGCCGCCTACCTGGCGGCCTGCGCCCTGCTCGACACCCTGGACGCGGTGCGCGCGAGCGGCATCCGCCACCCCGTCGTCGCCTGGACCGGTGACCTGGACCGCGCCGAGCGCTCGGTCGAACTGGCCGCCGCCCTGCGCGAGGTGACCGTGGTCCCGCAGCGCGGCGACAGCTTCGGCGAGCGCCTCGCCCACGCCCACGTCGACGCCGCCGAGTTCGGCGTCCCGGTGCTGCAGATCGGCATGGACACCCCGCAGGCCGACCCGGTCCTGCTCGCCCGCTCGGCGGCCCGCCTGGTCGCCACCGGGGACTCCGTCCTGGGACCGGCCACCGACGGCGGCTGGTGGGCGCTGGGCCTGCCCGGGCCGCGGGCCGCCCACCTGCTCGCCGACATCCCCATGTCGACCGACCGGACCGGGGAACTCACCGCGACAGCCCTGCGGCACAGCGGATTACGGGTGCACGCGCTGCCCACGCTCACCGACGTCGACACCTACGCCGACGCGGTCTCGGTGGCGGCGGTGTCCCGGGGCCGCTTCGCTCGCGCCGTCACCGAGCTGGTGACCGCGAAAATGCCTGTCCCACTCTGATACTCATATTTCGAAAGGAGCCCGCGGTGTCGCCGAGCCAGCCCACCGAAACCGCGGACGCCGGTCCCGACCCGATCGAGCGGCCCGAACTGGTACTGCCGGACGTGCTTTCCCGCCGGTGGAGTCCGGGCCGCTCGACGGCCGTCGCCGCGCGCACCGGCGTGGCCCTCGGCGCCGGCATCACCATCCTGTTCGTGACCGGGCTGATCAGTCACCTGATCCAGCATCCGCCGGACTGGTTCTGGTGGCCCGCGCACCCGGTGTGGCTGTATCGGGTCACCCAGGGCACACACGTCACGGTCGGGGTCATGATGATCCCGCTGCTGCTGGTGAAGCTGTGGTCGGTGTATCCGCGGTTCTTCATCAAACCGTCGCTGCGGCACGGACTGCCGGAGGCGCTGGAGCGGTTGTCGGTGGCGGTGCTGATCGGCGCGGTGCTGTTCCAGATCGTGACGGGCCTGTTCAATACCGCGCAGTACTACCCGTGGAAGTTCTTCTTCACCACCACCCATCACGCCATGGCGTACGTGGCATTCGGGGCCGTGGCCGTGCATCTGGCGGTCAAGCTGCCCGTGGTGCGGCGGGCGCTCTCGAAACCAGTCGATGACATCGTAGATTCTGTAGTGCCTCAAGGTATTTCGCGCAGAACGGTGTTGATCGCGGCCGGGCTGGGTGCGGTGGTCGCGGGTGTGGCGGTGGCCGGGCAGTCGATTCCGTTCCTACGCTGGGCGTCGCTGCTGGCCCCGCGCAGTGGCCAAGGGCCGCAGGGCATTCCGATCAATCGGACGGCCGCGGCGGCGGCGGTCACCGAGACGGCCCGCTCGCCCGAGTACGCGCTGACCGTGAAAGCCGGTGGCCGGGAACGGGCCTTCTCCCGCACCGAGCTCGAGGCCCTGCCCCAGTACGACAGCGCGCTACCGATCGCCTGCGTCGAGGGCTGGAGCGCCCAGGGCCG
Source organism: Nocardia sp. NPDC004582 (assembly GCF_053602115.1). Lineage (NCBI taxonomy): Bacteria > Bacillati > Actinomycetota > Actinomycetes > Mycobacteriales > Nocardiaceae > Nocardia > Nocardia sp. NPDC004582. The sequence goes on from NZ_JBSGCY010000168.1 coordinate 1,982, forward strand.
GTGGTCCGGCGTGCGCCTGCGCGACCTGCTGGCCCGCGTCGGTGAATACGGCGGCGGCGATGTGCGTTTCGTGTCGCTCGAGACCACCGGCGGCTACGGGTCCTCGGTGCTGCCACGCACCCACGTCGTGGACGCCGCCACCCTGATCGCACTGCGGCTCAACGGCGAGGACCTGGCCCTGGACCACGGCTACCCGTGCCGCCTCATCGCCCCGAACCGGCCGGGGGTGCTGCAGACCAAATGGCTGCGGACCATCGAGGAAATCGCATGACGGGCATTCGAATCCTGCTGGGCGCGTTCGGAATCGGCTGCGTCGCCTACGGGCTGGACCTGCTGCTGCGGATGAGCGCCGCCGACCTGCGCTCGGTCGCGCTGTGGTTCGCCGGCGCGATCCTCGCCGAGAACCTGATCTTCGGCCCGGTCGCCGCCCTCGCCGGCACCCTCGGCCACTACGTGCTCCCGGCCCGCTGGTGGCCCGTCTTCACCGTCGGCGCGTTCGTCAGCCTCGCCCTGATCCTGCTCGCGATCCCGGTCCTCGGCCGCGAGGGCGCGGTCCCCGGCAACGACACCGTCCTGGACCGGAATTACACCGTCGGCCTGCTGATCTCGCTGACCCTGGTCTGGGCGGTGGCCGCCGCCTGGCTGCTCACCGCCGCCCGGCGGACTCCAGCAGCGGCAGCCGGATCTCGAATCGCGCCCCCTGCGGACGGTTCCGCGCCGTGATGTCTCCGTGGTGCGCGGCAACCAGCCCGGCCGCGATGGCCAACCCCATCCCGCTGCTGCTGCCCAGCTCCGCCGCGCCGGGGGAGCGGGCGGAACTGCCGCGATAGGCGACCTCGAAGATGCGCGGCAGATCGGTCTCGGAGATCCCCGGCCCGGTGTCGTCGACCCGCACCCACGCCTGCCCGTCGTTCGCGCCCGCCGACATGTCGATGCGCCCGCCGGGCGGGGTGTGCGCGATGGCATTGGCCACCAGATTGGTCAGCACCCGGCCCAGCGCCCGCTCACTGCCCGCCACCGGCAGCTTGTCGGCGGGCTGGGTGGCGGACAATGTGATTCCGGCGCGCGCGGCGGTCGGCCGATTGGTCGCCAGCACCTCGTCGATCACCTCGCGCAGGTCCACCGGCTCCAGACGCAGCCGCAACGCCCCCGCATTGATCTTCGACATCTCGAACAGGTCGTCCACCATGGCCGAGAGCCGATTCGTCTCGCGCACGATCTGATCCGCGTAGCGGCGCACCTCCTCCGGCCGCGTCACCACCCCGTCCTCGAGCGCCTCACCCATGGCGCGGATCCCCGCCAGCGGCGTGCGCAGATCGTGACTCACCCAGGCCACCAGCTCGCGCCGCGACCGCTCGGCGGCGCGCTCCTGCTCCAGCATCTCGCGCTCCCACACCGTGGCGCGGGCCTGCTCGCGGCCCAGCAGGATCGCCGCGGGCACCGTCACCGCGGTGACCACCGCCAGTACCACGGCGGTGCGCTCGAATTCGGCGCCGAACATCAGACCGCTCACCGCGACGATCCCGCACAGGGTGGCCAGCGTCGGAATCAGCACCAGCACCGCCATACTCGTGGTCATGGCGCGACCACGGGTGTAGCGCAGCAGCAGCGCGCCGATCACCACCACCGGCAGCGTGCCCGCCAGCGCGTAGCCGATCAGGCCGGGCGTGTCAGTCGGCATCGCTCGCCTCCGCGCCGAGATCGGCTCGGCCCCAAGCGTATCCGCGGCCCCACACCGTCTCGAGGCGATGCGCGGCACCCAGCTTGGCCCGCAACCGCTTGACGTGCACGGTGACCGTGGACAGGTCCCCGAAGTTCCACCCCCACACCTCCGCCAGCAGCTCCTGGCGGCTGAACACCCGCCGCTGATGTGCGAGCAGGAAGGCCAGCAGATCGAATTCGCGGGCCGTCAGCTCGACCGGCGACCCGCCGACCGTCACCGTGCGCGCCGCCCGATGCAGCTCCACCCCGTCGCCGCGCAACACCTCCTCGGCCACCGGCTGCGGATGTGTCCGCCGCAGCACCGAGGCCACCCGCAACGCCAACTCCCGCGGACTGAACGGCTTGGTCACGTAATCATCGGCCCCCGCCTGCAACCCGATCACCCGGTCGTCCTCCTCCCCGAGCGCCGTCAGCAGAATGATCGGCAGCTCCGGACGCGCCCCCGCCCGCACCGCCCGCGTCAACTCGATCCCGTCCGGCCCCGGCATCATCACATCCAGCACCGCCAGATCGACGTCGTCGCGCGCCAACGCCGCCGCGGTCGCCGCCCCGTCCGCGGTCTCCACCACCTCGAGCCCATCCCGCTCCAGATACCGCCGCACCACCTCCCGCACCACGGGATCGTCGTCCGCCACCAGAATCCGCATCGCCTCACAACTCCCGATCGACCTGCCACCCCGCACTCCACCCTAGGGGTCGGCTACGCCGAAACCACCTGGTCGCGCTCATTTCACCGCACACGTCATGGTTTCGTCACCCGTGCGCCGACTCGTGGCATCGGCGGTGCCGGACCCGCAAATCTCGCCGGCCCCGAGTTCGTAGCCGGCCCGCTCGAGGAGCGCGGACCGGGCCGGCGCCACCGCGACGAGGGCGGTCGATCGCACTCGGGCACGCGGAGGGCGGGGGTGGGCGCGGCAAATGCGGCGGGGGCGGCGGGGCGGCTCTACGATCTGCACGTGACCAGCGAAATGTCCGGTTCGGCGCGCGAGCTCGAGGCCGAAGGGGGTCAGGTCCGGGCCTCGACCCTGGAACTGTTCTTCGACCTCGTGTTCGTCTTCACCATCACCCAGCTCACCCACGCCTTCACCCATCACCCGGGCTGGGCCGAGCTCGGGCACGTGGCGCTGATGTTCGCCCTGATCTGGTGGATGTACAGCGGGTACGTGTTCCTCACCAACGAGGTCGCGCCGAACAGCTCCTCGCGACGCACCTTCCTGCTGCTGGGGATGTTCGGGTTCTTCGTGATCGCGATCGCGGCCCCGAGCGCGTTCGGCGGCTCCGGGCTGGCGTTCGGACTCGGATACCTGCTGGTGAACACGGTGCACAGCGTCATGTTCGCGACCTCGGGCGGTGCGGGGGCGAGCTCGGCGATGTGGCGGCTGGCGCCGCTCAACGGCCTGTCCGCGCTGCTGGTGCTGGCGGGCGGCCTCACCCACGGCGGACTGCGGACCCTGCTCTGGACGGCCGCCGTCGTGATCCAGGTGGTGTCGCCGTATCTGATCCGCGCCGAGGGATTCGCGGTGCGCCCCAGCCACTTCTGCGAACGCCACGGCCTGGTCGTGATCATCGCGCTCGGCGAATCCGTGGTGGCGATCGGCGCGAACCTGACCGGCATGGACCTCACCGTGGGCCTGGTCGCGACCGCCGGCCTCGGCCTCACCCTCGGATATGTGCTGTGGTGGGCCTACTTCGGCTTCGACGACGAACGCGGCGAGCACGCCCTGGCGGCGCTGCCCGGCCCGGCCCGCATCCGCCCGGCCGTCTACGCCTACGGCTATTCGCTGTTCGTGCTGATCCTCGGCATCATCCTGACCGCCGCGGGCATCTCGATGACCATCGCCCACGGCAACGAACCCGCGAGTACGGCTGCGGCCCTGGCCCTTTCGGGCGGTGTCGCCGTGTTCTTCGTCGGCCAGGCCCTGTTCCGGCTGGCGCTGCGCATTCCCCGGGCCTGGCTGCGGCTGGTCGGGGCGGTCGCGGTGCTGGGCACCACGCCGCTGGGCATCGCCTGGGTGGCGTGGGGTCAGCTGGTGCTGCTGGTGGTCGTCGCCTACGGCTTCGTCATCGCCGACGACATCCTGCGCATCCGTTCCGGCGAACGCAGCGCCTACATTCCGACCGTCTCGGCGGTCGGGTTCCGCATGCACCGCGACGGCGAGCACTGACGCTCGCCGTCGCCGCGATCGGGCTCAATCCCGCTGCGGCACAGCGCAACCGTCGGGCCCACAGGCGTCACCGTCGGCGACCATGGCCAGCGCGGGCGCGTGATCGCTCCAGGCCTGCTCCAGCGCCTGAGCGAACACCTCCGGCGGCTGCGCGCCCGACACCCCGTACTTGCGATCCAGCACGAAGAACGGCACCCCGCGCGCCCCGAGCCGCGCCGCCTCGGCCTCGTCGGCGCGCACCGCGTCCGCGTAGGCCTCGGGGTCGGCCAGCACCGCCCGCACCGCCGCCTCGTCGAAACCGGCCGACACCGCCACCTCGACCAGGCGCTCGGTGTCACCGAACAGCGCCCGCTCCTCGGCGAAGTTGGCCGCGTACAACGCGTCCAGCATCCGCTCCTGACGGCCCTGCTCCAGCGCGAAGTGCAGCAGCCGGTGCATGTCGAAGCTATTGCCGAAATCCCGGCCGGAGGTGACATAGGTCAGCCCGGCCGCCTCGGCCTGCGCCCCCAGACCGCGCTCGTTGGCCGCGGCCTGCGCCTCACTGATGCCGTACTTCTCGGCGATGTGCGGAACCACCGCGTCGCTGTGATCCTTGGGCAGCGTCGGGTCCAGTTCGAAGGACCGGTGCACCACCGTCACCGCGTCCTTGTGCGGGAAGGCGTCGAGGGCCTCCTCGAATCGCCGCTTGCCCAGATAGCAGAACGGGCAGTTGATATCGGTCCAGATCTCGACCTGTACGGCCATCGCACCTCACTCCGACGCTGTTGTCGCAGGCCGGGGGCCCGGCCATCCCCTGTCCCAACCGGCGACCGGACCCGAATGTTCCGGAGTGACTCAGGTCACAATGCCCGATTGTCACGTTCTCGGGGGCTGTCCTGTCCCATAGCCGACCCAGTAGCGACGACCCCACGGAGCCGATCATGAACGCCACCACCACAACCCACCGGATCGTCATCCTCGGCGCGGGCTACACCGGCATGATGGCCGCCGTCCGCCTCGCCCGCCGCACCCGCGAGCTCGAGGTCCGCATCACCCTGGTGAACCCCTCGGACCGCTTCACCGAGCGCCTGCGCATGCACCAGATCGCCGCCGGACAGGAACTGGCCGACCACCGCATCCCCGACCTGCTGGCCGGATCGGGTGTGGCCTTCCACCGCGCCGCCGCCGTCGCCCTCGACCCCGCAGCCCGCGCCGTCACCCTCGACGACGGCGCGGAACTGCGCTACGACACCTTGATCTACGCGCTGGGCAGCAGCACCGACACCTCGACCGTCCCCGGCGCCGCCGACCACGCCTGGACCCTCAACGACCCGCGCCGGGCCCGCCGCTTCTCGGAGCGCCTCACCGAGATCGCCGCGACCGCCGGGACCGTCACCGTGGTCGGCGGCGGCCTGACCGGCATCGAGGCCGCCACCGAGATCGCCGAAGCCCACCCCGGCCTGACCGTCACCCTGATCAGCGCCGCCGAACCCGGAAACATGATGGGCGACAAGGCCCGCGCCCACCTGAACCGCGCCCTCGACCGCCTCGGCGTCGTCCGCCGCACCGGTGTTCAGGTCGCCAAGGTGCTGCCGGACGCCGTCCGCCTGACCACCGGCGAACTCCTCGCCTCGGACCTGACGCTGTGGACCGCGGGCGTGCGCGTCGCGCCGCTGGCCGCGCAGGCCGGGATCGCCGTCGACGACCGCGGCCTGATCCTCACCGACACCACCCTGCGCTCGGTCTCGCACCCCGAGATCCTGCCCATCGGCGACGCCGCCGCGATCCGCATGCCCTTCGGCGTCCTGCACGGCACCTGCCAGAGCGGCATCCCCACCGGCGCGTACACCGCCGACGCCGTCGCCCGCAGGCTGCGCGGAAAGACGGTGCGGCCCTTCCGTTTCGGCTACCTGCACCAGCCGGTCAGCCTGGGCCGCCACGACGCGGTCATCCAGTTCACCAACGCCGACGACACCCCGCGCCGCTGGTATCTGAAGGGCCGCGCCGCCGTCGCCTACAAGGAGACGGTCAGCGCCAGCCCGGTGCCCACCTACAAGATGAGCAAGCACCTGACCGTCAGCGCACAGCTCAGCAAAGGCGGCCGCGCGACCCGCGGCCTGGCATGAGGTAGGTATGTGTCCATGCAGGACGATCCGATCGACCCCTTCGTCGCGCACCGCCGGCTGCTGTTCGGCACCGCGTACCAGATGCTCGGCACCGTGACCGACGCCGAGGACGTCCTGCAGGACGCATGGATCAAATGGCATGAGGTGGACCGGGATTCGGTCACCCACCCCAAGGCCTACCTGGTCCGCACCGTCACCAATCTGGCCCTCAACCGCCTCACCTCCGCTCGCGCCACCCGCGAGACCTACGTCGGCCCGTGGCTGCCCGAACCCTTGCTCACCCATACCGCCGACGCCGCCGAGGAGACCGAGATGGCCGACACCGTGTCGACCGCCATGCTGGTCGTCCTCGAGACCCTGGGCCCCGTCGAACGCGCGGTGTTCGTGCTGCGCGAGGTGTTCGGGTACTCGCACGCCGAGATCGCGGGCTTCCTGGACCGCCCCGAGGCCACGATCCGGCAGATCTCCCATCGCGCCCGCTCCCATGTGCACTCGCGCCGCCCGCGCTTCGACACCGACCCCGCGACCCGGTCGGACATCACCGAGAAGTTCATGGCCGCCGCCCAGGGCGGAGACGTCAACGCGCTGATGGAACTGCTCGCCCCCGAGGTGACGCTGTGGAACGACGGCGGCGGCAAGATCACCGCCGCCCGCCGGCCGCTGTCCGGTCCCGACCACGTCGCCCGCTGGCTGCTCGGCGTCATGGCCAAGCCGATCAGCGCGGGCATCTACCTCGAACCCGCCTACATCAACGGCGAACTCGGCATGCTGGCCAAGATCGGCGACTTTCCGGTGGGCGCGTTGACCTACGACATTCGTGACGGTCGAATCGAGAACCTCCGTTTTCAGGTCAATCCCGACAAGATGGTCGGTTTGCAGCGGCAGGGCGGCAATGGATCGGCTGTCGAATCGGTCGGCGAATAGGGAATCGGGCCGGGGGCCGGGGTCGGTCCCGTACTATTCGGCGCTCGTCGGGGGCGACCGCCCCCGAGTCGAAAACGCTATTCTGCAAGGGAATTCGCAAGTGATCGGCTTGACATCGCGCCGTGCGGCGCGACACATTCTGCCCTGGGCCGCCGCGGCCTTCATCGGCGCGAGCACCGCGCTCGCCGGGCCGGCGGCCGCCGCGCCGGTACTCCACACCGCCTGCACCGCAAGCGAGTACGAGAACTCCGACGGCGCCTGCGTGCACCGCCCGGAACAGTCGGCCACCGCCCCCGACGGGGCCACCGCCCGCTGCAAGGACGGCACCTACAGCTTCAGTCGGCACCGTAGCGGCACCTGCTCGGGCCACAAGGGCGTCGCCGAATGGCTGTAGCCACGCGGCGGCGGGCCGGGTGGCACGCGCACTGACGCGGTCCACCGGCTCGCAGCTCGCCGGTCGTCCCGGCACCACGTCCGGGACGACTGTGCGGAACAATGGTCCGTCGTGAGTGCCGAAGAGCTTGCCGTCGAACCGCTGCGCGCGGCGCGGCGACTGCTCGGCGCGGTGCTGCGATCCGGTCCGGTGGGAATGCGGATCGTCGAGGTCGAGGCTTACGGCGGGGATCCCGCCGGGCCCTGGCACGATCCGGCGGCCCACTCGGGGCGAGGCCGGACCCCGCGCAACGCGGTCATGTTCGGGCCGCCCGGGGTGCTGTACGTCTACTTCAGCTACGGCATGCACACCTGCGTCAACGTGGTCAGCGGACCCGACGGCATCGCCAGCGCGGTGCTCGTCCGAGCGGGGGAGATCATCGAGGGGCACGACATCGCCCGCGGTCGCCGTCCCGCCGCCAGGACCGACGCGGATCTGGCCCGCGGGCCCGGCAATGTCGGCAGCGCCCTCGGAATCGGGCTGGACGACTACGGAACTCACCTCTTCGATCCGGCCGCGCCGATCCGGCTGGAACTCGGACCCGAAATCACCGATTCCACCGCCGTTTCGGTGGGACCCCGAGTCGGGGTGAGCCTGGCCGCCGACCGCCCCTGGCGGCTCTGGCTACCGGACTCCCCGGCGGTGTCGGCCTACCGGCGCAGCCCGCGCGCCCCCAAACTGGACCGATCCGCCTAACCCTGGCTCTCGGGCCGAGCGCCGTATCGGTGGGCGGCGCGGAGGACTACGGTGGATTGATCGACAGCTCACCCCTAGGTGGAAGCCCCATGTTCGAACGGTTCACCGATGCCGCCCGCCGCGCCATCGTGCTCGCCCAGGAGGAAGCCCGCGCGCTCGGGCACGACTGGATCGGCACCGAACACCTGCTGCTCGGCGTCCTCGCCGGCGACGACCCGGTCGCCGCGCGCGTGCTCGGCGACCTCGGCCTCGACGTCTCCAGCGTGCGCGAACGCATCCGGCAGGCGGTCGGCGAACACGAACCGAAACCGCCCAGCGGACACGTGCCCTTCACCCCGCGCTCCAAGAAGGTCCTCGAAGGATCATTGCGCGAGGCGATGCGGCTGCGGCACAACTACATCGGGCCCGAGCACATCCTGCTGGCCCTGATCGAGGAGGCCGACGGCATCGCCCCGCAGATCCTGATCAGCCTCGGCGCCGAACCCGCCGACATCCGCACCCGCATCTCCCGGGTCGCCGACGGGCCGCTGGCCGGTCCCACCCAGGCCCCCGAATCCGATCTGCGCCGGCGCATCGCGGATCTGGAGGCCCGGGTCACCGAACTCGAGCGATTATTGGGCGCCCAGGCCAGATGAGAACCGAGCTGCCGCTCTGCGGAACTCGCCGCCTAGATGAGGACCGCGCTGTTCGACCCGGCCGCGGCCACCAAGGCCGCGATCGTCGCGCGCGCCGCCGTCGCACCGGAACCGAACGCCCAGGCCGCGCCGTCGGCGGTGCGGTACTCCAGGTAGGTGACGGCCGGAGCCGACCCCGCCCGGCCCACCGTCTGGTGCGTCATGGACAGCACCTCGACCGAATAGCCGTGGCGGCCCAGCAGTTCCACCGCCTCCTCGACCGTCGCGTCGGCGGGCATCGCGGGCGTGGTCGCCACGATCGCGCCCGCGTAGGCGGCCTCGAACAGCTCCCACAACGTCCCCGCCGAGACCTCCGTCCCGGTCCGATCGGTATGGCGCTGGACGTGGCGGGCGAAGTCGATCTGCAGCCGGCGCGGCAGCTCCAACCCGTACTCCGACTCCATCAGATACGCGATCCCGCCCTTGCCGGACTGCGAATTCACCCGGATCACCGCATCGTAGGAACGGCCCACATCCGCCGGATCGATCGGCAGATACGGCACCTCCCAAGCGATCTCACGCTCCGGCGCACCCAGCCGCGCCGCCCGCTCCCGATGCTCGGCGAAACCCTTCCGGATGGCGTCCTGATGGGTGCCCGAATACGCGGTGTACACCAGATCCCCGGCGTAGGGATGCCGCTCGTGGACCGGCAGCCCGGTGCAGTACTCGACGGTCCGGCGCACCTCGTCGATATCGGAGAAGTCGATCATCGGATTCACGCCCTGCGCGTGCAGATTCAACGCCAGCGTCGCCAGATCCACATTGCCGGTGCGCTCGCCATTGCCGAACACGCACCCCTCCACCCGCTGCGCCCCGGCCAGCACCGCCAACTCCGCGCACGCGATCCCGGTGCCGCGGTCATTGTGCGGGTGCACCGACAGGATCACGGCCTCGCGTCGCGCCAGATTCCGGTGCATGTACTCGATCTGGTCGGCGTACACGTTCGGTGTCGCCACCTCGACGGTCGCGGGCAGATTCAGTACCACCGGCCGCTCGGGGGTGGCGTCCCACAGCCTGGTCATGCGGTCGCAGACATCGAGCACGAAATCCGGCTCGGTCAGCATGAATACCTCGGGGGAGAACTGGAACCGGACATTCGGCATATCCCCGGCCAGTTCCAGCACATCCCGCCCGCCCGCGGTGATCAGCTCGGCCAGCTCGTCACGGCTCTTGCCCAGCACCACGTCCCGCCAGGTCGGTGCGGTCGCGGTGTACAGGTGGATCACCACGTCATTGGGGATGCCGCGCACCGATTCGACGGTCCGCTCGATCAGATCGCGGCGCGCGGGCGTGAAGACGACGATGGTGACATCCGCGGGAGCCGGCCGTTCGCTGCCGATCAGCCGCACGAAATCGAAATCGGTCTGCGAGGCGCTGGGATACCCGACCTCGATCTCCTTGTAGCCCATGGCCACCAGCAGCTCGAAGAACCGGCGCTTGCGGGCCGGATCCATCGGCTCGGCCAGGGCCTGATTGCCGTCACGCAGATCCACCGGCACCCACAGCGGGGCTTCGGTGATCCGGTTGGACGGCCAGTCACGTTCGGTCAGCGGTACCGAAACACGCTGGTACACATCGCGATACCGATGCGACGGCAGGGTGGAGGGCTGCTGACGATTCCAGATCAGGGGAGTGCTCACGGGGCAATCGCTTTCGCGTCGGAGGAGGTGACCGGCGCAGCACCGCGAGCCCGCTGACGGGGTGCCGGTCGATCAGACCCCGTCGCGGCAGCGAAGGAGAAGCAGGGCACCGGTCAGCATGTCGACTAGACTAGAGGGAAACAACTCCTCAGACAAGTAGAGAGGACAGCGACAAGTGGCGCAGGTCCAGAGGCATCCGCTCGCCGCGCAAGCCGCCGAGGTGCTGCTCACCCGGATTCGCGCGGGGGAGTGGCAGCTGGGCCACAAACTGCCCGGCGAGACCACCCTCGCCGCCCAGCTCGGCGTCGGCCGCTCCACCCTGCGCGAGGCCATCCGCGAACTCGCCGGGCGCGGCGTCCTCGAAAGCCGGCAGGGCGCGGGCGTTTTCGTCACCGCCCTGGACGCCGCCGACGACTGGGACACCGTGCTGCGCCGCAGCGACATCATCACCGTCATCGAGGCCCGCATCGCGATCGAGGCCGAGGGCGCCGCCCTGGCCGCCCGCCGCC
>NZ_JBSGCY010000169.1:0-12685 GCF_053602115.1 Nocardia sp. NPDC004582
GCCGCCCCGCCCGCGGCTGGGGCCGGGCCTGCACCACGGCGCGCACGGCGGCACTCTCTCCATCCAGGGCTTGGCCCGGGACGGGCAACGACTTCCGGCCCGGCTCGACGATCTGCTGGGCGGGGCCGGGGCGCTGCTGGTACGCGACGCCCGCCTGCTCGAGGGGCTGGACCGACTCGAGCTGTGGCAGTTGGCCGCCATCGGCATTCGGCCCTGCGTGCTCGCCGCGCCGGGCGGGTCGCAGCCGTCCGATCGCGCGGTGCGACTCGAGGACGCCGACGACGCCTACGGGGAGTGGCTGCGGCGGCTCGGCGTCGACGCGGTGCTCATCCGTCCGGACTTCTATGTGTACGACACCGCGCACACCGATGCCGGAGTCCGGCTCATGGTGCGGCGGTTCCTGGCCGCGCTGGCCGGCGCCAAGGTGTCACTGTGAGCGGACCGCCGCTAGCGGACGGCCCGCAGCGCCTGCACGAAATCGGCGCGGCGGGATCGGAAACGATTCGCGCCGGTGACAATGGAAATGGCCTGGACAATTCCGCCCGGGCCGCGCACCGCGGTCGCCGCCGCGCTGATTCCGAGATCATGCTCCTCGTGATCGAACGCAATTCCTCGGATGCGCACGATATCGATTTCCCGAAGCAATTCGCCGACCGACGTGATCGTATTTCTGGTGAATTTCTCCAGCGTGCCCGGAAGCAGTGCGCGGATTTCGGAGTCGGACAGCTCGGCCAGCAGCACCTTGCCGATGCTGCTGGCGTGCGCCGCGAACGGCCGGCCCACCCGGGTGACCGCTCGCAGCCGGTTGCCGGTGCTGACCTGATCGATCACGACTACTTCGCGACCGGTGAATACTGCCAGGTCAACGCATTCCTGGACGCTGTCGGAGAGGCCCGAGACCAGTGTCCGCATGGGTGTGACGAGCTGCTGCTGACTACTCAGCGCCACCCCCAGCAGGCCCGGGCCGATCCGGTAACCGTCGGGCACGGCCGCGACCAGATACCGCCGCGCCACCAAACCCTGCACAATACGATGCACGGACGAACGGGGAACTCCGGTCATGGCCGAGATCTCCCGGATGGTGAGCCGGCGGCGGGAATCCGCCAATGCCTCCAGAACGGTCATCGTCCGGTCCTGCATTTCCATGTGTTCGAGCGTATCGGACCATTCCCGAGAAAAGGATACCCGCAGTGAAACTGGTTGGAATTCGAAGTGCCTCCGGCGCTCCGGCGGTCGCGGTATCGCTGGGCGCGACCGTGATTCCGCTGTGCCTCGTGGAGGAATTCTGGAGCGATCCGCGGCTGTGGTTGATGGCCGCGGGCCGAGCCGACGGGACCGCCCTGGCGGCCGTGGACCAGGAATTCGTGTCGATCGTCCCGCCGTCGGCCCGCGTCCTGTGCATCGGGCTCAACTATCGCGCGCACGCCGGTGAGGGCGGCTTCGAGGTCCCGGAATTCCCCACGGTCTTCGGGCGCTGGACCGCGTCGCTGAGCGTCGGCGACGCGCCGGTCCGGGTCCCCGTGGGAGAAGCGGGCCTGGACTGGGAGGGCGAGGTCGCCGCCTATATCGGGACCGAATTCCGCGGTGGCGACGCGGATTCGGCGCGCGCGGCGGTGCTGGGCTACTCGACCTTCAATGACCTCACCGCGCGCCGCGCCCAGAAGCTCACCTCGCAGTGGACGCTCGGCAAGAACGCCGACCGCAGCGGTCCGCTCGGCCCGCTGGTCACCGCCGACGAGGTCGGCGACCTGCGCGACGGCCTGCGGGTCCGCACCCGGGTCAACGGTGAGCTCATGCAGGACGCCAGCACCGCCGCCATGATCTTCGATGTGGGACAACTCATCTCGCACATCGGCAGCGTGCTGACCTTGCACCCCGGCGATGTGATCGCCACCGGAACCCCCGAGGGCGTCGGCTACGTCCGCAACCCGCCACGGCTGCTCGGTTCCGGGGACGTGGTCGAGGTCGAGATCGACCGGCTCGGCGTACTGCGCACCCCGGTCCTCGGCGCGGAAGGCTAGCGGCACATGGACATCGACGAACACCTCGATCTCGCGGTCTACGAGGACCGGCAGACCGCGACCCGGCTGCTGGTCATCGCCATGGGACTGCTCGACACCTTCGACCCCGCACAACGCGCCGAGGCCGTGATCGCCGACTTCGAGGACCCACGCCGGCTGGACTGGGACATCATCCCGAAGCCGGATCGCACCGGCATCCCGCTGCACCGCCTCGACCGGCACCAGAAGGTGCTGGCCTGGGACCTGATCCGCAGGGCAGTGCCACGCCGCACCTTCACCAAGATCCTGGCCATCACCCAGCTCGAACACATACTGCGCGAGGAGGAATACGAATTCCTCGGGCCCGCGCTACCCGCGTGGCGGTCCTCGGACTCCTATTTCCTGACCTTCTTCGGGCGACCCGGATTCGAGGACACCTGGACCCTGCGGTTCCTGGGTCATCACGTGTGTCTGAACATCACCGTCATCGACGAACAGTGGATCTCGGCCACGCCCATGGCACTCGGCGCCCAGCCCACCCTCGACGCGGGGGTGCTGGTGCCGCTGGCCGAGGACGAGGGCCTCGGGTTCGCGTTGCTGCACGCCCTCGACGCGGATCAGCGGGCGCGGGCGGTGATCCACCCGGTCGCGCCACCCGACTTCGTCACCCGGCAGGTGCCGAAGGTGGGCGCGTACGAGTACCCGGACCACTACGACCTCGGCATGCCCGGCTACACCATCGGCGACGCCGACCGGGCGGCGCTGAAGTTCGCCCGCGCCGAACCCTCGGGAATCCATGGCGCGGAACTGGATCCGTTCCAGCAGTCCATGCTGTGGCAGCTGGTCGACTGCTATCTGTCGCGGCTGCCCACCGATCTCGGGTGGCGTCAGCGCACCGCGCTGCACGCGACCGGTCCCGGCTGTCTCTGGTTCGCGTGGGCCGGTGCGCTGAAACCCGGTGCGCCGCACTACTTCCGGGTTCAGGCGGGCCGATACCTGATCGAGGCGGTCAATGCCGTCGGCGGCGGCGACCATCTGCACAGCGTGCTGCGCGACCTGGACGCCGACCTCGGCGGCGACCTGCTGGCCGCCCGGGACCGCGACCGGACCCGGGGCGCGGGCCACCTGCGGACGCGCGCCGTGTCGAGCGCGGACCTCCCTCCGGTGACGGAACATTAAGATGGGTCCGGGCCGCGGCACCCCGCGGCCGGCATGAACGAGACGCAGTGGAGGGCAGGTGCCGGAGCACACCGCCAAGCGTGGCCGGCAGGCGCCGCGCATGGCCCCGCGCCAGCGGCAGCAGCAGATCCTCGACTCCACCCTGCGCCTGGTGCTGCGCGACGGGTACGGCGCGGCCACCATGCAGGCCATCGCCCGCGAGGCCGGGGTCACCCGGCCGGTGGTCTACGAGTTCTACCCGGACCGTGACGAACTGTTGTCGGATCTGATCACCCGGGAAGCGGAGAAGGCGCTGTCGGTGTCGGCCGGGCTCACCCCGGCGGTGCTGTCGGGGGAGAACCTGGAACCGCTGATGGAGCAGGCGCTCAGCACGTTCCTGCGGGTCGTCTCCGAATCCCCCGACACCTGGCGGCTGATCTTCATGCCCCCGGCCGGGGCGCCGGAGACGCTGCGCTCCTTCCTGGGCACCGTGCGCACCGCCATCGTCGAGCAGATCCGCACCAACTTCGAACTCCTGCCGCCGCCGCTGGGCGACGGGGGCGCCGACGCGGAACTGCTGGCGGTGATCTCCCTGTCCACCAGCGAGGCCGCCGCGCGCGCCATGCTCGCCGAACCGGAACGCTTTCCGGCGGAACGGTTCTCCGCGGCCATGTCCTGGCTGATGAACCAGCTCGAGATCGAGTGGGAGCGATGACCGCCCCGCGTCTGCGGTCGGTGGGCCGCCGCGTCACCCCCGAACGGCTGGAACGGATCGCCGATGTGGCCCTGACCATCGCGGTCGAATCGGGATTCGCCGCGGTCACCATGCAGACCGTGGCCAAGCGGGCCGAGTATGTGCGGCCCGTCGTCTACGACTGCTACGGGACGCCGGAGAACCTGCTGCTGACCGTCCTCGACCGCGAGCAGACGCTGCTCACCGCGAAACTCGCCGAGGCGGCCGCCGCCGGCGGCGCCGGGCGACTGCTGTCGTATCTGCGGGTCCAGGTCGCGCACCCACGCTCGTGGCGGCTGTTCGCCTTGCCCACCGAGGGGGCCGAGGACTCGGTGCGGGCGGCGGTCTCCGAATTCCGGGAACGGCTGCGCGGCGATATCGAGGACTGGGTCACCGATGTCACCGTCGACCGGCCCGGCCCGGTCGATGCCGAGGCGCTGTCGGTACTGGTGCTGGCGGCGATCGACGCGATCGGGGCACGCATGGTCAGCGATCCGCAGGCCTACGGCGACGCTCGGATCGAGACGTTCGTGCGAGCGCTCGAGGGCCTGCTGCGCCCGGCGCCCAATAGCGCCGGGCGGTCGTAACCCGGTCAGTGCAGCGGTGATTCGTACAGCCCGATCGGGCTGGTCTCGTACTCGTAGTCGTCGAGATCGAAGGTGCGGCTCGCGAGCCACAGCGCCGGACCCGACACCGGCCGCACGAACGGCGCGTCCCGGTGATGGTCGAAGTAGTAGCTGTTGGCGTTCGCGCAGCTGGGCTGGGCGAACACCGTGTGCCGCACCTTCTTGTACATGCTCGCCATGTAGTCGTCCATCGCCGACTGCTTGACGGCCATACGATGCGCCCCGCGGTGCCGGGCCTCGGTCAGACAGCGCAGGATGTGGGCGGAACCGGATTCGATGACCGCGAACCACGAGGTGCCGGCCACCGACCACGGGCCGTTCATCAGCCAGAAATTGGGGGCCAGCGGCGTCGAGATGCCCTCGTAGTTGCGGTATCGGTGCTCGTACCAGTGCGCGCCGAGCTCGACGCCGCCCACCCCGTGCACCGGGAAGGCCGGGACGCCGCCGCGATCGAGGGTCTTGAATCCGGTGGCCAGGATCAAGGTGTCGAGCCGCCGCAGCGTCTCGGTCGTCTCACCGGTCGCGGGATCGGTTGCGACGGTGACGATGCCGTCCTTCGTGATGTGGTCGATCCGATCCGTCACCAGATCCACGTTCGGCCGGTTGAACGTGGGCAGGTAGGTGCTCGAGAACGACGGCCGCTTGCAGCCGAAGGCGTAGTCCGGGGTCAGCTTCGCCCGGGTCTCGGGATCGTCGACCTGATTCTCCAAGTGCCGCAGGCAGGTTCGCTCGACGGTGCGGACCAGGAACGGCAGCCGGGTGTGATACACCGCGCCGGCCGTCATGATCACCTCGGCGATGGTGTTGGTGCCCGCGCGCAGTACCCGCTGCGCGGCGGGCGCCCGCCGGAACAGCGCGCGCGCGAGCGGGGGCATGGCGGTGTTCGGCTTCGGAATCACCCAGATCGGCGTGCGCTGGTAGACGTCCAGATGCTCGACGATGGGCGCGATCTCGGGTGTCACCTGCAAGCTCGACGCGCCCGTGCCGATGATGCCGACCCGCTTGCCCGCGATCGAGACCGAATCGTCCCAGCGGGCGGTGTGCATGATCTCGCCGTCGAACTCCTCGATGCCCTTGATGTCCGGGTACTGCAGGCTGTCGAGCGGGCCGACCGCGCTGACCAGGAAGCGCGCGGTGATCACGCCCTGATCGGTGTTCACCCGCCAGGCCGTGCCCGCCTCGTCGAAGTGCGCGGACTGAACGCGGACACCCAGCCGCAGATGGTCCCGCAGGCCGTACTTGTCGGTGCAGTGCTCGGCATAGGCGCGCAGTTCCGCGCCCGGCGCGAACAGCCGCGACCAGTCGGGGTTCGGCTCGAAGGAGTACGAGTAGGTGGTGCTCGGAATGTCCACGGCGATACCGGGATACACATTGTGCCGCCACACCCCGCCGACCCCGTCCGCGGCGTCGAGAATCGTGAAGTCGTGAAAACCCGCCCGCTTCAACTGGATTCCCAGGCCGATGCCGGAGAACCCGGCCCCCACCACGACGATGTCGTGGTCCACCGGTGCGAGTCCGGCGTGTGTGCTGCCTGCCGACGGTGAACTCTTGCGCTTGCGTGGTGCGCGGGTCCGTGGGGTGTCTGCCAGCGTCATTGCTTTACATCCTCTGTCTACGTCGGCCCGGAGGCCCTGACGACTCAACTTGACATGTTAGTACCTACACATATGTACACGCTAGAGCTGTCGATGATCACGCAGGTGGATACCTGTCCCGGGAGCCGGGACGAGACACTGGGCCGCGCCCGCGCGCCCGACCTACGGTGTCTCGCATGGCCGATGCAGTCCAGCCCGAGACCACCCCCGCAGCCGAGGACGCCGAGCAGTACCGGCAGACCGTCGACTCCTACTTCGATCGCCTGGCGGTCGCCGCGACCGCACCCGAGGGTGGCGTCATCGACGGCCCGGCGGCCACCGCCGGCCGAACCGCCTTCCGCCGCCTGCGGCACCTCGGCGCCACCCACTACGAGGTGGCCGTCGACTCCGCGGACTATGTGACCGAGTTGAACGCCGAGGATCGTGAACGCTTCCGAATCGCGTTGAGCGGCTTGCTCCAGGACCTCCTGGAGAGCATCGACACCGCGCAGGCCGGCCGCACCGTCACCGCGCTCTCGGTCGGCACCAATGCGATTCGCGACGATATCCCCCTGTACCGCACCACCTTCGACGACCTGATCGCCCGCTACCTCACCACCGGCCGGTACCACGAAAGCCACGAAGCCTTCGTCACCACCGCCCTGCTCCTCGAGCAATGGCTCTACGCCCTGGCCGATTCCACCACCACCGCCCACGACGTCCTCGACGACGCCGTCTCCTCCAACACCCGCATCCTCGCCGCCCTCGGCCGCGGCCTGGCCCATTACGGCGAACAGATCGCCGCCCTGCCCGAATCCTCCTACCGCAACGTCGGTCGCGTGGTGCGTGAGCAGGCCGAGCCCCAGCAACTCGGCCGCATCGTCACCGCCCTGCTGACCATGCACAACCGCGTCGCCGCCGCCGACCCCGCCGCCCAGCCGCAGGCCTACGGTCGCTTCCTGGCCGCGGTGGATCCCGACGTGGTGCGCACCGCCGTCGCCAACGCCACCACCGCCGTCGCCATCGGTCTGAAATCCAATCCCGAACTCGCCAAGGTGGTGTTGCGCGCGATCGGCGAAACAGTGTGGGCCGCGGTGAAATCGGTGCCCAAGCTCTGGGCCTCCCGTTGACTCCTTCGCGTCGCGGGTTCCCGGGGTTGGAATCATCGGCAGGAAAAGGGTGTCCTGCCATCGTGCCGGTTGGTTCGATGCGGACGTGGTTGTCGCCGGGATAGTGCCGTGGGGTTGTTCGGGGTTCGGGTTCGATGAGTGGTGAGGCCGTCGCCGAGGTCGATGCGCGGGTGGTGCGGCTACGGGAGTTGACCTGGCAGGTGTTCGTGCCGACCGCGGTGTTCGGGATGGGTGGCGGGGCGGCCGCCCCGATGTATCCGCTGCGCGCGCTCGAACTGGGTGCGAGCGCCGGGGCGGCGGGAATCGTGGTGGCGCTCTCGGGGTTCGGGCAGCTGCTCGCGGATCTGCCCGCGGGACAGCTCATCGCCCGGGTGGGGGAGCGGCGGGCGGTCGCCGCGGCGTCGGTGGGCGGCGCGGTCGGTGTGCTGCTGGCCATCGTCGCGCCGAATCTCGGATGGCTGGCCGCCGGGATGCTGCTCACCGGTGCGGCCTCGGCGCTGTGGGGACTGGCGCGGCAGACGTATCTGGTGGCCGTCGTGCCCGACGGCGACCGCGGGCGGGCGCTGTCCCTGCTGGCCGGCTCACAGCGATTCGGGGTGTTCGCCGGGCCCTTGATCGGCGCCGGCGCCACGCACGCGTTCGGGGTGACCGGCGCGATGTGGCTGCAACTGGCGGCGATCCTCGTCGGCGGGGCGTTGATGATGTCGGTGCGCGATATCGACGAGGGACCCGGGCAGGTGCGGCGCGGGTTGCGGGCGGTGGTGACCGAAAACCGCAGGGTACTGGGCACACTCGGTTTCGGGGCATTGGCCACCGGGGCGGCGCGGGCCGCACGGGTGGCGCTGCTGCCGCTGTGGGCGGCCCATATCGGGATGAGCGCCCCGGCGATCGGGCTGATCTTCGGGATCGCGGGAGCGGTCGACGTCCTGCTGTCGTATCCGTCCGGCATCTGGCTGGACCGGTACGGGCGGCGCGCGACCGGGACGCCCTCGCTGCTGCTGTTCGCGCTCGGTTACACCGCGCTGCCGCTGGCCACCACAGCCTCCGGACTGTGTGTGATCGCCGTGATCCTGGGCGTCGCCAACGGCCTGAGCAATGGTCTGATCATGACCGTCGGCTCCGATGTCGCCCCGCCGTCGTCGCAGGCCGAATTCCTCGGCGCCTGGCGCCTGACCCACGACCTGGGCATGTTCGCGGGCCCCATCGCGGTCGGAATCATCGGCGCGGCGGCCACACTCGGCTCGGCCGGACTCGCGCTGGGAGCGGTGGCGACCGCGGGTGCGGTCGCCGTCCGCCGCTGGTTCCCGGCGCGGGTGGCGGTCAGATCGGGCGCAGAGTGATCATCTTGCGCAGGCGGGCGCGGTCGCGTTCGAGGCGGCGGGCCTCGTAGGCGATGGGGAAGTAGCGGACGCGTTCGGGCAGTTTCGGGACGGTTCGGCCGATGGCCCAGCCCAGAAGTCGCAGGGCGCGTTCGTCGTTCGCGGTCCACTCCAGGCCGAGGCGGTCACGGATCGAGGCGGGGGTGGTGCCGACGGTGAAGAAGTACTGGAGACGTCCGACGGGTTGGGCGGCTACGCGCCACACCGGGTGCAGGGCGGACGGGATCTGCTTGGGCGGGGCGATGTTCCGGATGACCTTCAGATAGTCGTGGGCGACAGTCGTGGGGACCAGATGGTTGTCGATCCGATCCTCGAACCAGGGCAGCCATTCGGCGTAGGTGGCCGGAATCTCCTTGGGGGGCACCGAGAAGTTGCGCATCAGCTGCACGACCTCCTGGTAGTAGGACTCCTTCTCGGCCTCGGTCAGCTTGTCGCTGGAGAAGTATTTGTTGCCCTCGGTGAAGGCGAAGACCGCGGTGTGCAGCACCCACGCCCACGGGCCGGAGGACAGGGCGCGGTGCTTGACGCCTTGGGCGTCGGTGGAATTCAGGGTGGCGTGCATGGTGCGGAGACGGTCGGCCTCGGCGAGGCCCTCCTCCCCGCCGTAGATCCACATCATGACCGAGGCGATGCTGCGGGCCGCGCGACCGAGCGCGTCGGTGCGGAAACTGGAGTGCTCGTCCACGACCGCGGCGATGCTGGGTTCCATGGTCTGCAGCAGGAACGCCGAACCGGCGGTCAGCGAGAACGTGATCAGGCCGGTGTCCTCCCACATCCGGCTGCCGGGTCCGAACGGGCGGCGTTCGGGGCGGGCGCCGGGGGACTGCTGATCGAGCGCGACGGCGGCGGTCATGGTGATCTCCTTTGATCACTCCCGCCGGAGCGCCACACTCCGACAGGATGAGAGAGTTACCAACGAATCTTCTCATCATGTCGGTGGGGTGGCAACCGTCACTTCGAACCGAGCGACCGGCAGGGCGGTGATCAACGGTCGCCGTTCGGCTGGGGGATACGATCGTTTCTGGGCCGAACCCGATTTCCCTACTGACGAATCCACGCGTTAGGAGCGAGATGACCGAGGTGGGCGGACAGCCGAAGGCGTTCGCGGACATGCCGAACGGCTGAGCCCAGCGTGGACGCGAAGCCGAGAACGGCTGCGGCGGTGATCGAGACCGCCACCGGGTGGTTGCGCGGCACACCCGGGGGCCGGACCGCCTGGCGGGTGGTCCAGGGCCTGATCGAGATCGAGCTCGTCGATCGCTCGCTGGCACTGTCCGCGCAGATCTTCACCTCGGTACTGCCGGTCATCATGGCGGCCTCGGCATTGAGCGGCTGGCATTCCGCGGCCGGCGCGATCCAGTTCCAGTTCGGGTTCGACCTCGCCGCACTGCCCGCCGGTGACGCGGCGCAGGTGTCGGATTCCTCGCTGGCCGCGTTCGGCGTGGTCGGGCTGCTGATGGTCGTGTTCAGCGGCACGTCGTTCGCCCGCGCGCTCGGGCGGGTCTACGGGGCGGTGTGGCAGGTGAATTCGATCGGTCCGCGGGACGCGTGGCGGTGGTTCGCGGCGCTGTTCGCGGTCGCGTTGTCGGTCGCGATGGTCGGGCAGACCCAGCATCTCGCGCACGTCCGTTACGTGGGGTGGCCGCTCGTGCTGGCCGGCGAGCTCACCATCTGGACATTGGTGTGGGCGTTCGCGCCGTTCCTGCTCACCAAGGGCGCGTTGGCCGGGCGCGTGGCCTGGGCGACCGGGCTGCTGACCGCGACCGGTCTGACCGCGATCCATCTGGCCGGGCGCGTCGCGCTGCCGAGGATTACGGCCAACGCCCAGCGGCACTTCGGGCCGGTGGGTCTCGCTTTCACTTCTGTCAGCTGGCTTTTCGTGATGTCGGTGGTGATCGTGGGCGCTGCCGCGATCATCAAGGCCTTGGCCTTGGACGAGACCGTCATCGGACGGTTTCTGCACGGCTCGAATGCGACCATCGCAGAATCGAGGCGGGACTCTCATGGCGGATTCCGAACCCGAACGCCCACGCCGTAACGCGGTGCGGTGGACGGCCGCGGTCGTGCTGCTCGCCCTGTTCGCCGGCGCGGCGATCGCATCGGTGCTGGCCGGCTTCGCGCACCGAGAGTTGCTCGACACCGACCGCTATGTCCGGACCGTCACGCCCTTGCCCGCCGACCCCGCGGTGCGAGACCTGCTGGCCGATCGGGTCACCGACGCGATCATGGATCGCGTGGACGTCCAATCCGTCACCGCCCAGGCCCTGACGGCGTTGGCCGACAGCAACTCGCGCGTTCCGCGCGCGGTGACGGGACTGGCTCCGGTGGCTACCCGGCAAGCGCGCGGTCTGGTGCGTGACACGGCCCAATCCGTGGTGGCGTCCGACCAATTCGAAGCCGTGTGGATCGAGGCGAACCGGCAGGCGCACCGCGGGCTGGTCGCCGTGCTGACCGGCGACGCCCCGGAGGCCGTGGGCATGGATCAGAACGGCGCGGTGAGCGTGGAACTGGGCCCACTCATCGACAGGGTCCGGTCCGAGTTGACCGAGCGGGGCTTCACCTTCGCCGACCAGGTGCCGGCGATCGACCGGTCGGTCGTGCTCTTCCGGTCACCCGAACTGATCGAGGCGCGCCGATGGGTGGCGGTCCTCGATCGCGTCGCCGAGGTGCTGCCGTGGATCACGGTCCTCGTCGCGGCCGGCGCGGTCTGGGCCGCGCCCAGAGCCGCGCGGCGGCGCGCCCTCACCTTGTTGGGCGTGACGCTGGCACTGGCGATGGCGTTGCTCGCGGTCGCCATCGGCCTCGCGCGATCGGCCTACCTGGACGCGGTACCGGCCGACGTGCTCACCCCGCGCGCCGCCGCGGTGGTGATCGACGCGTTCCTGGCGCCGCTGGACACCACCGTGCGAGCGATGTTCGTACTGGCCGTGGCGATCACGCTGGCCGCGCAGGCACACCGCATCGCGCGGTACTCCCCGGCGATCCGATCCGTCGCGGCCCGCTACCGCGGCCGGCTGCGGATCGCCGTCATCGCCCTCGCGGCGATCACCCTGACGTTCTGGTCGTACCCGACCGGGGCGGTGGTCATCATGACCGTTCTCGCCGCTGTCGCCGCCCTGGTGGTCGTCGAACTGGTGGCCGGACGTGAAAAGCCGGATGGCGGGGACCAGCCGGGTAAAACCGGTCCACGCCATCCGGCGATTCCGCCCGCCACCGGGTGAGTTCGGTTCACGGCGGGCGTCGCCGTCCGATCCTGGATCGAAAATCGGACGACGGTCTCGGGGTGACTAGGTCACGATGCGCAGCGGATGCTCGATGAGTTCCTTCAGCTGCTGCAGGAACTTCGCCGCGACCGCGCCGTCGATCGAACGGTGATCCGCGGACAGCGTGACGCGCAGGATCTTGCGCGACACCACCTTCTCGCCGTCGAGCTTCAACTCGTCCTGTGCGGCGCCGACCGCCAGGATCGCCGACTCCGGCGGGTTGATCACGGCGGTGAACTGCTCGATCCCGAACATGCCCAGGTTGGAGATGGTGAAGGTGCCGCCGGACATGTCCTCGCCCTTCAGCTTCCGGTCGCGGGCGCGACCGGCCTTCTCCCGGCCCTCGGCCGCGATGGCCGACACCGACTTGCGGTCCGCGTCATGGATGACCGGCACGAACAGGCCCGCGTCGGTGGCCACGGCGATGCCGATATTGATCGCCTTGTGCCGCAACAGCTTGTCGCCCGCGAAGGAGACGTTCACCGACGGATCCAGGCGCAGCGCGGTGGCGACCGCCTTCACCAGCAGGTCGTTCACGCTGACCTTGCCGGAACCGGTCTCCTCCAGCGTCTTGTTGATCTGCGCGCGGAAGGCCAGCAGTTCGGTCACATCGATGGCGCTGGTCAGGTAGATGTGCGGCGCCTGCTGCATGGACTCGGTCAGACGCTGGGCCGAGACGCGCTGAATGGTGGTCAGCGGGATCTCGTCGTAGTCGCCCGAGGCGGGAGCGGCGGAGGGCGCGACTGGCGGAGGGCGTCGAGGCCCTGCACGCCGTCGGCCTGGTCTTCGAGGCCATGGTCCGCGCGTCCGGCCAGGTTCCGC
>NZ_JBSGCY010000170.1:0-12684 GCF_053602115.1 Nocardia sp. NPDC004582
GGCGGCGCAGCGTCTCGGCCAGCGCGCCCGCGCCGGGCAGCCGGTCGCCCACGGCGTCGGTGACCACGGTCTCCACCCAGCCCTCGATCAGGGCGAGCAGGGTTTCCAGCCGTTCCAGCGCGGCCTTCTGTTCCGGCGTGGTCTGCGGTTCGAAAGTCCCTTGGGACAGCAGCTCTTCCAGCTTGGACGGATCCTGCGCCAGCGTCATCGGGTCCAGGCCCGCCGCGGCCTGTTCGATGGCCGAGAAGTCCATCTTGATGCCGCGCGCGTAGTCCTCGACCGCGCCCAGCACCTGCTGGCGCAGCCACGGCACGTGCGCGAACAGCCGCTGGTGGGCGGCCTCGCGGGCGGACAGGTAGACCAGGATCTCGCTCTCGGGCTGCTCGAGCCCGGCGCTGAATTCGGAGATGGCGGTCGGCAGCAGCGCGGCGGTGCCGGCGGGCCCCAGCGGCAGCCCGATGTCGGTGGAGGTCAGCACCTCCTTGGCGAGCTGGCCCAGGGCCTGGCCCAGCTGCGAACCGAAGGCGAGCCCGCCCATCTGGCCGAGCATGCCCATCATCGGCCCGGCGAATTCGCGGGCCTCGGCCGGCAGCGTCGCGGTCCACATGCCCGAAACCTGTTCGGCCACCGGGTCGCAGAGCCGCTTCCAGGTGGGCAGCGTCTCCTCGATCCAGTCGTTGGCGGTCCAGGCGACGGTCTTGTTCGCGCCCGCCGGGAAGGTGGTGGCCGCGTCGAGCCACAGTTCCGCCAGGTGCGCGGCGTCGGTCACGGCCTTCTGGGTGCCGGCCGAGACCGGGGTGACACTGGCGCCGAGCTGCTGGCGGGCCAGCCGCTTGGCGATGTCGTAGTTGACCGGTCCGGCCTGGGCTCCGCCGGGCTGACCCATGCTGGAGAACATGGCGCCCAGCTGCGAGAGCATCTGGCCGAGTTGCGAGGGATCGAATCCGCCACCGCCCGGTCCGCCCATGGCGAATCCGAACGGGTTGTTCGCACCAGAACCGCTGGACTCGTCGCCGGGCTTGCGCTCCGGGTCGTCGTCGCGATTCGAGAATCCGAACGGGAAATCACTCATACCCACTACGGTACTGGAGCCGCGGATCACACGAACCGCCGAGCGGAGCGCGGCAATGGCCTCGATGACCAGTACCCTTGGCCGCGTGAACCGTCGGATATTCACCCTGCTCGCCGCTCTGATCCCGATTCTGGCGCTGGGGATCCTTGGCAGTGTCGTCACCGTGCCGTTCGTGGCACTCGGACCTGGGCCGACCTTCAATACGCTGGGCGAATTCGACGGCAAACAGGTGGTCGACGTGCAGGGCGCGGAGCTGAAATCCGCTTCCGGCAATCTCAATATGACGACCGTGTCCGTTCGCGATCAGCTGAATATCTTCGACGCGTTCCGGCTGTGGATCGGCGGTGAACACGGATTGGTGCCGCGCGCCGAGGTGTATCCGCCGGGCCAGACACGTGACGATGTAGACAAATCCAATCAGCAGCAGTTCAAGGATTCCGAGGACTCCGCCGAATTGGCGGCGCTCAACTATCTGAAGCTGCCGACCGCGGTTCAGCTCGCGAATGTCTCCGACGACGGCCCGGCCAAGGACGTGCTGCGCAAGGGCGACGAGCTGGTGACCGTGGACGGCAAGCACATCGTCACCGCCAAAGATGTTGTCGCCGCCGTCTCCTCGGTCAAGCCCGGCACCACCATCGGCGTGACCTTCCGCCGCGACGGCGTCGAGCAGACGGCCGAGATCACCCTGGCCCCGCGCCCCGACGACTCCGGCAAGGGCTATCTCGGCATCACGCCGGACGAGGTCTCCAAGGGCCCGATCAAGGTGGCGTTCAATCTCGGTGAGATCGGCGGCCCCTCGGCCGGACTCATGTTCACCCTGGCCCTGATCGACAAGCTCACTCCCGGCGACCTGTCCGGCGGCAAGTTCGTGGCCGGTACCGGCACCATCGACCCGGACGGCAAGGTCGGCCCGATCGGCGGCATCCAGTACAAGATGATCGCCGCGCGCGAGAAGGGCGCCGAGACCTTCCTGGTCCCGGCCGCCAACTGCAACGAGGCCGCGCAGCGCACGCCCGCGGGCCTGCGCCTGGTGAAGGTCGAGAACCTGTCCGGCGCAGTCCAATCCCTCGAGGACATCAACGCGGGCAAGGACGCGCCGACCTGCGGCTGACCTGCGCCGGGCGCGGGGTCAGAACTCGTCGGGGTCGTTCTCCAGGGTGTGCCGCAGCGCCTCGACCAGATTCGGGGCCAGGTTCGGCGCGGTGCGCAGGTCGAGGTCGCCGAACGGGTCCTCTTCCTCCTCGCTGGGCCGCACCTGCAGCAGCGACAGCGAGGTGCCGTCGCGCAGCACGCCGACGAACAGCCGGGCGTCGCGGCGCTCGGAGTGGGCCAGTGCCGCCTGGCGGCCGGCCTGATCGGCGGCGTCGCGGTCGGCGAGCAGCGGCGCGATGGCGTCGTCGAGGGTCTGCTCGGCGGTCGGCGGCAGCACCACGATCTGCTGCACCAGCACACAGCCCTCGACGGAGGCCGGCCAGCTGGTGGTGGCCAGGAATTCGTCGAGCGCCATGGCGTCGGCCTCCCCGGCGATGTCCTCCGGGAACGGCTCCTGCGCAATGGGAGTCAGCGCGTCCTTCTCGTCGAGCTGATCCAGCAGCGCGGGCTCGGCGGCGACCAGGTCCGCCGTCGGGACCAGCGCGAACATCTGCGGCGGCCGATCCCAGCCCTCACCGTCGACATACTCCGCGACTTCCCGAATGCACCGGTACAGGGCCGACGCCGCCCACTGCTCTGGATTCACCCGGCCATCCTCGCATCCCGGGAATACCTGTCCCACGCGGCAGGTGTTGGGCCGCGCGGCGGGCGTTTTACGTAGAGTGGGGCGCGAACGGTCCCCTGGGACCAGCTCACATCATCGGACTGCGACGTTCGGCGCCGGTTTCCCGGCTCGGACGTCGCCGGACCCTGGGAGAGTGGCATCGTGGGCATGCGCCCCCCGACCGGCTTACCTTCGCTGTCGCGACGCAGCCGCATTCTGCTCGTCACGGCCCTGGTGCTGGCCGCCCTGTTACTGGTCGGGCCCCGGCTCACCGACGCCTATACCAATTGGTTGTGGTTCGGCGAGGTCGGATTCCGCAACGTCTACCACACCGTGCTGCTCACCCGGGTGCTGCTGTTCCTGGTGGTCGCGGTGGTCGTGGCGGCGATCATCTGGCTGGCGCTGCTGCTGGCGTACCGCACCCGGCCGGTGTTCGTGCCGGTGAGCGGTCCCGGCGATCCGATCGCCCGCTACCGCACCACGGTGATGAGCCGGCTACGCCTGTTCGGCATCGGCATCCCGGTGCTGATCGGCGTGCTGTCGGGCCTGGTGGCGCAGTCGAGCTGGGTGACGGTGCAGCTGTTCCTGCACGGCGGCTCGTTCGGGGTGCAGGACCCGCAGTTCCATCTCGACGTCGGCTTCTACGCCTTCGACCTGCCGTTCTACCGAATGGTGCTGAACTGGCTGTTCGTGGCGGTGGTGATCGCGTTCTTCGCGAACCTGGTGGCGCACTACGTCTTCGGCGGGCTGCGGCTGTCGGGGCGGGAGGGCACGCTGAGCAACTCCGCGCGGGTGCAGCTGGCCATCCTGGCCGGAATCTTCGTGGCGCTCAAGGCCGTCGCCTACTGGTTCGATCGGTACGCGCTGCTGTCGAGCTCCCGCAAGGAGCCGACCTTCCGCGGCGGTTCCTACACCGACATCAACGCGGTGCTGCCCGCCAAGCTGATCCTGCTGTCCATCGCGGTCATCTGCGCGATCGCCTTCTTCGCCGGAGTCGTGCTGCGCGACTTGCGGATTCCGGCCATGGCGGCGGCGCTGCTGGTGCTGTCGTCGGTGCTGGTGGGTGCGGTGTGGCCGCTGCTGGTGGAGCAGTTCTCGGTGCGCCCGAACGCGGCCACCAAGGAGCGCACGTACATCGAGCGCAATATCGCGGCCACCCGTGCCGCGTACGGGCTCACCCCCGACAAGGTCGAGTACGTCAACTACAAGGGTGTGGCGACCAATGAGCAGGTCTCCTCGCCCGCGGATCAGCAGACCATCAAGAACATCCGCCTGCTGGACCCGAACCTGCTGACCCAGACGTTCATTCAGCGCAACCAGCAGCTGCAGAACTTCTACGGCTTCCCGGACCCGCTGGACATCGACCGCTACACCGTCAACGGCGAACTCGGCGACTACGTGGTGGCGGCGCGGGAACTGCAGCCGCAGAACCTGTCCGAGAACCAGACCAACTGGCTCAACAAGCACACCGTGTACACCCATGGCAACGGCTTCGTGGCCTCGCCCGCCAACAAGGTGAACGCGGCCCCGCCCAAGGAATCCCAGCAGGCCGGGCAGAGCGCGGGCAGCGATTCCAACGGCGGCTACGGCTATCCGGTGTTCACCGTCGGCGACATGTCCACGGTCAGCGACCTGATCACCAAGAAGGCCGGGCTCAAGGAGGCCATTCCGGTCGAGGAGCCGCGCATCTACTACGGCGAGCTGATCTCCAAGACCGACGCCGACTACGCCATCGTCGGCGCCAACGGCCAGGCCCCGCGTGAATACGACACTCCCACAGACCAGTTCACCTACAACGGCGCCGGTGGTGTGAAGATCGGCAACTGGTTCAACCGGGTGGCCTTCGCGGCCAAGTACGCCGAGCGCAACATCCTGTTCTCGGGTGCCATCGGGTCGGACTCGAAGATCATCTTCAACCGCAGTCCGCGCGAGCGCGTCACCAAGGTGGCGCCGTGGCTGACCGCCGACGGCGACGCGTACCCGGCCGTGGTGAAGGGCCGCATCGTCTGGATCGTGGATGCCTACACCAGCCTCGACAACTACCCCTACGCGCAGAAGACGCCGCTCGACGGCGCGGTCGAGGACAGCATCGACCAGGCCACGGGACGTCTACTACCGCGCAAGGAAGTCTCCTACATCCGCAACTCGGTGAAGGCGACCGTGGACGCCTACGACGGGACCGTCAGCCTCTACGAGGTGGACAAGACCGATCCGGTGCTGAAGGCCTGGATGGGGGTGTTCCCGAATTCGGTGAAGCCGGAGAGCGAGATCTCCGACGAACTGCGTTCGCACTTCCGCTATCCCGAGGACCTGTTCAAGGTGCAGCGCGAGATGCTCGCCAAGTACCACGTCGACGATCCGGTGGAGTTCTTCAACGGCAATGCCTTCTGGTCGGTCCCCAATGACCCGACCCAGGAGGGTGCGGCCAGCAGCGCCCATCAGCCGCCGTACTACGTGCTGCTCGGCGACCCGAAAACCGGTAAGCCGCAGTTCAATCTGACCAGCGCCATCGTGGGCTACAAGCGGAACTACATGTCCGCCTACCTGCAGGCGAATTCGGATCCGGCGAACTACGGCAAGCTGACCGTGCTCCGATTGCCCGCGGACTCGCAGACCTCGGGTCCGGGCCAGACGCAGACGTCCATGACGACGGCCGATCAAGTGTCCAGGGATCGGAACCTGTTGACGGGCGGCAATGTCAACAAGATCAAGTATGGCAATCTGCTGACCCTGCCGGTCGGTGACGGCGGCATCCTCTACGTCGAACCCTGGTATCTGGAGCGCAATACCGGCGGTCCGAACGCGCCGTCCTTCCCGCAGCTGGTGAAGGTCCTGGCGAGTTACCGCGACAAGGTCGGCTACGGCGCGACGGTCAAGGAAGCCCTCGACCAGGTGCTGCCCGCCGCGGGCAATGCCGCGACCGACCAACCGGGACAAGCGGTCACGCCGCCCACCCAGGGCGCGACACCGCCGGCCAATCCGCCCCCGCCGACCGGATCCACCGGTAAGGACGCGGCGGTCAAGCAGCTCGACGACGCGCTGCGGCAGGTACAGGACGCGCAGAAGTCGGGCGATCTGGGCGCGCTGGGCAAGGCGCTCGAGCAGCTGCAGAACGCGGTGAACAACTACCAGAAGGCCGGTAGCTGATCCGCTGACGCGCGAGGCGCTGTCATCCGTTGGATGACAGCGCCTTTCGCATTGCACGACCCGGAATTTACTGTTGCACAATAAGAATTATTGCCTCGAAATAGCGAAAGGTGCCGCGTCGCCTTTGACGCAGCACCTTTCCATATCTTCCGGAAAAGGAAGGAGATTCGGGCTACTTGCCCCAGGTCTCGATGAGGCCGGCGTTCGAGGCGAGGATCTGGTTGTACTGATCCTGCACGCCCAGCTGCTCGGCGACGGTGTTGGCGACGCCCTTGGCCTGGTCGATCAGGGCCTGGCGGTCGGTGGGGGCCGCGGGGGCGACGGGCGCGGGGGCGGCGGGCTCCGGGGCGGGCTCGGGCTCGGAGACGCCCGAGCGCAGGTACTGGCCGCAGACCGGCCAGGCGCCGACACCCTGCGAGGCGAGCACGTTCTCGGCCACGCGGATCTGCTCGGCCTTGCTGGCGCTGGCGGCGTTGCCGGAACCACCGTTGGCGGCCCAGGTGCTCTGCGAGAACTGCAGGCCGCCGTAGTAGCCGTTGCCGGTGTTGATGCCCCAGTTGCCGCCGCTCTCACACTGGGCGACACCGTCCCAGTCGTGGGCCGGAGCGGCGGAGGCGGTCGCGGTGAAGCCGAACGGGACGGCAACAAGTGCGCCGGTGACGGCGGCGAGGCCGAGGGCGCGAGTGTTGATCTTCCGGTTCTGTTTCATGTGTTTTTCCCTCCCTGTGCCGACCGGCCCGGCGCGGATGCTCCGCCGTGTCCCTGTCCCCAGGAGTCGGGGTGCTCGACCGCGGGACAGGGTTTCCGGAGTGCAGCGGTTCGAGTCGGAGCCCATCGCAGGTTTGGTCCGGGCCGCGACTGACGATAACGAGGAAATCTCGGCAGATCACGTCTTGATAACTTCAGAATTGCATGAAGCGAATGACCGAAAAATCGGCGTTGATGCAGGTTGGCTATGCTGCAAATGCTGAACCCGAGCGGTCTGTTATATCACCGTGATGTGACTCGAATCACCGGGAATTTGTGACACCGGTCACGTTTCTGGCGCATGTCAACGGCCGTACGCGTGCGCGAGGCTCTCAAATGGAGGATTTTCACTTCGATTACTCCGCTTAAGGGCAACTGTCCGGTCCGCTTCGCCGCGCGGCCCCCGCTCTGCCCGCCCGCACTGCTCCCGAAATCCCGCCTGACCAGTCGATTTGGTGCATCTGCTAGCCCGTGTGTAATGTTGTGTTCACCGACGCGGGGTGGAGCAGCTCGGTAGCTCGCTGGGCTCATAACCCAGAGGTCGCAGGTTCAAATCCTGTCCCCGCTACTACGAAAAGGCCCGGAACCATCAGGTTCCGGGCCTTTCTCGCGTCTGCGGCGCGTAGGCGCTAGCTGTTCGCCAGGATCACATACTGGGCGGCGGCGCGCCGGCGCACGTCCTGTTCGTCATTACTCCAGACGAAGGCGACGTGTCGGCCGAACGTCACGCCGCACTGGAACCGGACGTTGGCTTCGCTAGCCCAGATCCCGTCCTTGGTCTCGAAGCAGCGTGCCGCGCTGAGTCCGGCCGGGGAGTCGACGTCGCGCTTGATGTATTCGGCTCGGTCGGACTTGATCGTGGCGGCGAGGAACTTCAGCGCGGAGTCCTCGTCGCGGGCGCGCAGTACATTGCTCTCGCTGGTGGTTGCGCACCGGTCGATCCCGGCTCGCTCGGACAGCCGGTCGCGATGCGGTTGAGCGTTCTCGCACATCGACGCGGCGTGGGGGCCGATGCTGTTGTACGTGGCGGAGATCGGCTGTTGATCGTTGGTGACGAAGGCCCGCCGGAGCATCTGATCCGGATCGCGGGACTGCAGGGTCAGCGAGGCCTCCACGACCAAGCGCACGTTGTCCAGTAGCGGAGCCTGGGCAGTGAACACCTGCCCGACGCGCTGAGCGAGGGTGTCGACGTCGAAGCTCTTCACGTCCAGTGCGACGATGACCGAGGTGACGAACGTGCGGTACGACCAGGTCGCCCCGATGGTTGGGGACGTCGGCCGGTAGTGCGCGTGCGCTTGGGCGAAGCCCGGGATCGGGATGCGGACATTGTCGGGGCTGGCGGCGAAGTCGACCGCCTCCATTTCCGTCGCGGCTCGGGTGGCAGCATCCGGATTCGGGTAGGACATGGTCAGGACCATCAGCATGTTGCCCTGCGGCGCGGCGGTCCAGTCGAAGAATCGCTTGGTGAGACCGACCACCCCGTACGAGCTGATCATTCCGTATTTCTCCAGCACCGGCTGGGTGAGCGGCGTACTGGTCCCGGCGATCATGGTCGCGGCGGCGGCCGGACTCGTCTGCGCGGTTCCGTAGCGGTGATCGAGGGTGCTGTCGATCTGGAAGGGGTCGGGGATTCCCTCGGCGATCGCGTCGGCTGCTAGGGCTCGGCCCTCCTCCACGGTGGGCGACCCGGTGAACTTCCGCGGTGTGGTCGCGTAGTGGCCGACGTCGAGCGTGGCGAGATCGGGGCCTGAACCGCCAGACCGGCGCAGGATCTGCCAGGTGACCAGACCGGCGATCAGCGCCGCGACGAGGACGACGATGCCGATGAGCAGCGGCTTCCGGCGGGAACGAGGCTGCGCCTGGGGCAGACCGGCCTGCGGCGGTCCGGCCTGCAATGAAGTGGCCTGGGGCGGACCGGCTTGCGGCGCACCGGAGTACGGCATCGGCATCTGCATCGACCCGATGGTGGTCATGACCGGCGTGGGCTCCGGTGCCACCGCGGCTTTGGCGGCCGCGGCCAGCATTCCCACGGTCGGGAACCGGTCGGCCGGATCCTTCGCCATGCCGCGCGCGACCACCTGGTCGAGAGCCTGCGGAACCCCGGGCCGAATCATCGAGGGCGCGGGCGGGGGCGCGTAGAGGTGGGCGTGCATCAGCTGCGGGGCCGTCCGGGCCTGGAAGGGTTTCAGCCCGGTGAGGCATTCGTGCAGGACGCAGGCGAGAGCGTAGGTGTCCGCGGCGGGTGTGGTCTGGCTGTCGGCGAACCGTTCCGGGGCCATATAAGAGAAGGAACCGATCGCGGCCCCGGTCGTGGTCATCCGTTCGGAGGTCATCGTATTGGCGATGCCGAAGTCGACCAGGTACACGAAGTCGTCGTCCGCGACGAGGATGTTGTCGGGTTTCACGTCGCGGTGCACGAGGTTGTCCCGATGCGCGGCGTCGAGGGCGGAGGCGACCTGCGCGATGATCGCGACCGCGCGCGCGGGCGACAGGAAACCTTTGTCCGCGATGAGTTCTCGCAGGCTCATGCCCTCGACGAGGCGCATGTCCAGGAACAGTTTCCCGTCGATCTCCCCGTAGTCGTGGATCGGGATGACGTGGGCTTCGTTGAGCCGGGCCGCGACGTGCGCCTCGCGTTCGAACCGCTGCCGGAAGCGCGGGTCGTCGGCGAGCCGTTCGGTCAGCACTTTCAGCGCGACGGTCCGTCCTTTGACGGTGTCGAAGGCCTCGTACACCTCGCCCATGCCGCCGCGGCCGATCATCCGGTCGAGCCGGTAGCGACCGAACATCGTTCCGGCGCGCCACGATTCATCGGTCACGAGCATCCCTCCCCGTTCGGCGACGGCCGCGGATCGTGCGGTCGGCACGGCGGCGGCGTCTCGGAAATTGTCCTACCGGCGGGGGAGAGGGGCTAGGTATTCGGGTGATTCGGCCGCCCCGGTCGATGGTGGTCTGCAGGTAGTCGGCATCGCGCGCCGCGATGGGGGCGGCGGGGCTCGGGCGTGCCCGTGGTGGTCAGCCGTAGAGCTGCACGAATCGTTCGAGGGAGCGTTCGATATCGCCGCGCAGGGCGCGCGCGACCGCGGAGCCGATCGGGCCGAACAGGGGTGCGCCGCCGAGTTCGAAGTTCGCGGTGACCTGTGAACCCTTCGAGCTCGGCGCGACCTTCAGTTCGATGCCGAACTTGGTGCCGCCGATGCCGGAACCGTTGAGGATCAACCGATTCGGGGGTTCGGCCGTCTTGACCGTCCAGGTGACGCGATTGCGGAAACCTTTGACGGTGGCGACGCCGATCAGCCGCGTGCCGGGGGTGAGTTCGTCGGGGACCGGGCCGCGCCAGCCTTCGTGCAGGGTCAGCCACTTGTCCAGTTCGGGCAGGTCGGAGGCGTGCGACCAGGCCTGGTCGGGTGGGATCGGGACGTCTACGGAAACCTTGAGCTTGGCCACGGATGCGATGGTATCCGTGACACGACGTAGCACTGAATTCGCGGGGTCGATCCGGCGGTTCCTCAGCAAGCCCACAGGCGATTCGGGAGCGGAGCATGGTTTTCGCCCGTTGAATGGGTAGTGCTGGTCGACAGCACCCCGTGAGAGCGAGTCCCAGGAGGTCGGGCCGTGCACACCGAAGCCATTCAGGTGGAAGAAGCCGATGCCGGGGCGCTGCTCGTCCGGGTGGCCGGGGCGGGGGTGAGCCGGCTGGGGCGACGGACCGTCAATGCGGACGCCTTCGCCACCTTCACCGATATGAGGAGCGGGCGTAGCGCCTTCGTGGTGGCCGACGGGGTCGGTGATCATCTGGCCGCGGCCCGGGCGGCGCGGCTGGCGGCCTCGATCGCGGCGAAGGTGGCGGTCGCCGAGGGTGCGCAGGCCGGAATCCTGGCGGCGCAGCGCGGATTGGTGGAGGAGCTACCCGAGTCGGCGGCCGATTGTGTGCTGGTGGTCGCGGTGTTGCCGAGTCAGGGGCGGCCGGACGGGCCGTGTGACGTCGCGTGGGTCGGCGACTGCCGGGCCTACCGCTGGAACGGCCGGGTTCTGCATCGCATGACCACCGATCACACGGTGGCCGAATACTTCCGGGCCCGCGGGCATGATCCGCTGCCCGGTATGCGGCATCTGGTGACCACGTCGGTGCGCACGGTGCGGCCCGGCGATATCGGGCGGGCGTCCACCGGGTCGAGCGCGGGGCGGCTGTTGCTGTGCAGTGACGGGGTGGGCAAGCAGCTCGGCATGCCGTTGATCAAATCGATCCTGGCGCAGGGTTCCTCGGCGGGTCAGGTCGCGGAGGGGCTGGTCGGTGCGGCGCTCGGGCGCGGCGGCACTGATAACACGACCGCGCTGGTGGTGGACGCGATCCGCTGACTCGGCAGGACAATTTCCCCGAATCCCCACATACTGGACGAGCGACCAACTAGCTTGGGCTCGAACGTTTCACTGGCAGTATCGGGGTTTCGCCGTGGCAGACAGATCGACATCCATTCGCGCTCGCATCGGCGAGCTGCTCCGCGCGCGCCGGGCCGCGAAACCGCTTCGGGTCCTCGTGGTGCTGTTCCTGGTGGTGCCGACGCTGATCTCGGCGGTCTACATGTGGATCATGTGGGACCCGGAGCTGTACCTGAAGCAGATCCCGGTGGCGGTCGCCAGCGATGATGTCGGCGGCGTCTCCGACGGCAAGGCCCAGAACATGGGCACCGAGATCCTCGACACCTTGGTGTCCGGCGGTGAGCTGCAGTTCCATCGGGTCAGCAGCGCCGAAGCCGTGCAGGGACTGCGGGAGAGCCGCTACGCCTTCTCGGTCGTGATCCCCGCGGATTTCACCCGCAGTGTGCTGAGCGTGACCGATCCGGTGCCGCAGCGCGCGCGAATCGCGGTCTGGTACAACGACTTCAACGGCACCCTCGGCCCCGCCGTCGCCAATAGCGTGATCGCCGACGCCCAGAACCAGATCGCCGCCACCATCGGCCGCGGCTACGCTTCGCAGATCCTGGTCGGCGTCAACAGTCTCGGCACGGGCATCGGCGACGCGTCGAAGGGCGCGACCCAGCTGGCGCAGGGCACCGCTCAGCTGGCCGACGGGTCCGGACAGCTCTCGACCGGCCTCGACGAGGCCGCCACCGGCGCGTCCCAGTTGGTCGCGGGCACCCGCGAACTCCACACCGGCACAGTGCAACTCGCCGACGGAGCCCACGAGCTGGTCACCGGCACCGATCAGCTCGGCACGGGCGCGACCCAGATCCGTGACGGCGTCGACCAGATCATCACGCCCCTGCTCGACGTGGTCGAACCCGCCGGAAAGCTCGCGACCCAACTGAACCCGCTGCTCGACGAGCTGAGCAAGAACCCCGACCCGTCCCTGGCCGACGCCGCCACCCAGCTGAAGGGCTTGATCGGCCAGCGCCCCGGCGATCCCGATTCCCTGATCGGCCAGCTCACCCAATTGCGTGACGGCACCAAGGAACTGGCCCGCCAGCTCACCGACCCCAAAGCCGAATACCGAGCCGGTGTCCTGGCCTTGGCCGACGGCTCCACCCAACTCCGGGACGGCGCGGTGCAACTCGGCGCGGGCGCCACCGAACTCTCCACCGGTCTGCGCCGGCTCGCCGACGGCGGTCACGAACTCCGCTCCGGCGTCACCCAATTGGACGACGGCGCGACCCAACTCGACACCGGCCTGCGCGACGGCGCCTCCGCCGCCCCTCACATCACCGACACCACCGCGTCGGCCGATGTGATCGCCCAGCCCGTCACCATGGACGTCCGCAACCAGGAGCCGAGCCAGCTGGTCCGCGGCGGCGACCGCAGCCACAAGGAGATCTCCCGGGGCGCGGGCCCGGTCCTGGTGGTGATGGGCGCCTTCCTGGCGGCCATCGTGCTCTGGATGTTGTTGCGCCCGTGGCGCGGTTCCGCGACCGGCCGCAATCCGTGGCGTCGCGCCGCCGCCCCGCTGCTGCGCGGTTCCGCGGTC
>NZ_JBSGCY010000171.1:0-12610 GCF_053602115.1 Nocardia sp. NPDC004582
CCGTCGAACTGCCCGACGTCCTCAATGGCGTCGCGCGGTTCAGCAGCTACGGCGCCTACGGCAACGCGTACCTGTGCAGCCTGGACGTCTCCCTGCCGGTGCCGATCTCGGAGGCCAGATCGCCGGCCGCGTCCGCGCCCTGGCTGTAGCCGATGAGCGCGAAACGTGTTGCCGCGCAGCGCGCCGCCATGGCGGACATGAGGCCGCGGGCATTGCTCACGGCTTCGTGCTTGGAGCGGCCGTACACCTCGCCGTCCCAGGGGAAGGCGGTGGCCGGATAGCTGACGTAGTCGGTGCGGACCGTGCCGGGCAGGCCGCGGGTGACTTGCGAGAGCATGCCCTGTTTCGGG
This sequence comes from Nocardia sp. NPDC004582, assembly GCF_053602115.1. Taxonomy (NCBI): domain Bacteria; kingdom Bacillati; phylum Actinomycetota; class Actinomycetes; order Mycobacteriales; family Nocardiaceae; genus Nocardia; species Nocardia sp. NPDC004582. Next base: position 351 of record NZ_JBSGCY010000171.1, read on the forward strand.
TCGTCGACGGAGGTTTCCCAGGTGCCGGGGACCGCGATCACATTGAGGTTGGGGCAGTCCGCGGGCGCGGCCTGCGCGCCGGGTGCGCCGGTGGCCGTGAGGATTCCGGCCGCGGTCGCCACCGCCGCGAGCGCGCTGCTCGCCGTTCTGAATGCTCGTGTTGCTCGAAAAGACAAGGTTCGCACCCCTTGTTCGAATCGTTCGGACGATTTCTCCACCGCATGGTCGGTGCCGGGGCGGCACGTCGAGCAGAACATACCAAAGGTCGAGGCCGGTCTCGAGACTGATTGCGCGGGAAACGCCGAGAACCGGACGGATGGGATAATTGACACCTGTTCTCATTGCTCGGCGTGGCGGCGCGCGGCGGAAATCGAATTCCCGTGCGCCGCGCCGATTTCGCCGATCGCAATTCGCGGACCGGTAGCCGATTCCCCATTGCTATCAATCGACGCGCCGCCCCGTCGACGCGACTCGAGGCCGATGATGTGGGAGTATTCCGTGCGGGAGAAGTTCTGGCAGTGGTCACGGACGCTGAGCCGTCGATTCGCTACAGGGCAGGAGGGAACCGGCGGATATGACTATCCGGGCAACGAATATCGGGGAACATCAGCACATCGCGCTGCCCACATTCGGAGATGTGTTGCGGCGGTTGCGGGATCAACGCGGACTGTCCCGGGAGCGGCTGGCATTCTCGGCCGGGGTCAGCGCCAGTTATGTCACGCGGTTGGAGAAGGGCGGGAAAACCAAGCCCACCCAGGCTGTGGTCGACGCGCTCGTGAGATGTATGAGTCAGCGGAATCCGTTGTCGGACACCGAGCGTCGCCATCTCTACGATTTGGCCGGGCTCACCGGCGCGGGATATCCGGCGGTCGCGGAGTTGAAGAGATCGATCGGCGCCGACGCGCTGCGCCTGCTCGCCATGCACCGGCCGAAGCCGGCGGCGTTCTACGACACCCGCGGCAATGTGCTGGCCGGGAACATCGAATGGGCGCAGACGTTTCCGGGGCTGGCCGAGAACGGAAACCTGTATCGGTGGATGTTCGCCGATCCGGCGGCCCGGCGGGTGATGGCCGATTGGGAGGCCGACGTGCGGCAGTCGGTGAGCTGGCTGCGCGGGACCGTCGGGGCGCTGACCGATCCCGCGGTGTTCGGCGATCTCATGCGCGAGCTCGGCGAATTCCCGGAGTTCCGGCGCTTCTGGTCCGCCGGTGACGTCGGGTTCGCGCCGCCCGTGCGGACCATGCGGCTGCGTGATCCGGGCACGGGCGAGCTGCGGCTGTATCGCATGCAGGTGGGCATACTGGAATCCGTCGCGTATCCCGGCCTCATCGTCGCCACGGTGGGGCTGCCCGCCGGTTCGGCTAATTGATCGGGGTGAGGATCACGACCGGGATTTCGCGCTCGGTCCAGGCCTGGTAGGTGTCGAAGTCGGCGTAGGCCGCCACCAGCAGCGGCCAGAGCCGGGCGCGCTGTCCGGCGTCGGCGGTGTGGGCGCGCACCGCGAACCGGTCGCGGCCGATCTGGATGTGGGTGTCCGGGCTCGCGCACAGATTGCGGTACCACTGCGGGTGTTTCGGCAGCCCGCCCTGCGAGGCCACCACGATGGTGTCCGCGCCGTCGCCGATGTACAGCAGTGGAACGGTGTAGACGGTGCCGGACTTGCGGCCGCGATGCTCGAGCAGCAGCGTCGGCACCGGCTTGCGGAAGCCCGCGCCGATCCGCCATTTCCCGCCGATCCGGCCGCCGGTGCGGCGGTAGATCCAGACCTGCGCGCGGCCGGTGTATTTGAAGATCTTGGGCAGGACCGGGGAGTCGAGTTGCGGGGGCCGCGGCGGGGTGGTGGTCATGGGCTTCCTTTCACGCCCCTCGACCATACAGTCAGGACCATGTGTATGGTCAAGGTGTGCGCACGCATGGATGGTCCGGATCAGCTCCCGCCGACGACGCGGAGGCGATCGACCGCATCGTGGCCGCCGCCCGCCGCGCCATCGACCGCTCCGGCGACGAGTTCAGCATCGCCGAGGTGGCCCGCGATCTCGGCGTCACCCGCCAGACGGTGTACCGCTATTTCCCCAGCGCGGAAGCGCTTTTGACCGCGACGGCCATCGCGCAGACCGAGCATTTCCTGAATGTGCTGGCCGAGCGGCTGATCGAGATTCGCGATCCGGCGACCGCGGTCGTCGAGGGCATCGCCTACACCCTGGAGCGTCTGCCGGAGGAGAAATACCTCGGTCTGTTGCTGCGCCCGGGCCGGGCCAGTGCCTTCTCGGCGGGCGTAACTTCCGATACCGCAAGGTCTTTCGGGCGTTCCCTGCTGGAACGCTTCTCGGTCGATTGGGCTGCGGCCGGACTCGCGGGTGACGACCTGGATCAGCTGGTCGAGCACATGCTGCGCATCGTGCAGTCGTTCGTCATCGATCCGGGCCGCCCACCGCGACGGGGCGCGGAACTGCGCGACTATCTCTCGAAGTGGGTCGCGCCCGCCCTGGCATAGGGAAACCCCGGGGCCTAGCCTGCCCCGGGGCCTCGGTGGCCGCCCAATTGCGGCACGCCGACACGTTTAAGAACGGGTTCAGTCTCAAGTTAACGTGACGCTCTGCGATTGAGCTACAGCCCATTGGTGGCTGGGCTGGCAGGAGTTGAACCTGCAACCTTCACGCTGACAATCCATTCCTTCGATTCGGCGTTCGGCGGCGAATACTGAAACTGGAGCGATAGTGTGAGTTTGAAGGCGCGGTGCCTCTGCCGGTTGGGCTATCCCGCCGTGCGTGGCGGGAGGAGGATTCGAACCTCCACTGGGCCGCTGTGCCTGTCACAGTTGAACTTCTGTTTCAGCTTGCGCTCCTTGCGCACTGCCGACTGTAGCCGCCTGAACGTATTCAGCCAAACAAATATCCGAAGACTTCCTCGCCCAGCTTGCGCTGGGTGATCTCGGCGTTGTTGGCCTCCTCGCGCGCGAATTTCACTGCGTGCTGGAGCTTTTCGACACGCTCGACGAGCTCGTTGACGCGCTTGGCGGGCAGTGCGCCGGAGAACCGGATGGTCCGCCAATAGCCGACCACCACATCCTCGTGATACACCTCGACCTGCGCCGGATGCTTCTCCGTAGCTTCGGCTTTCACGTGGTTGCGCGGAATCTTCTTGGTGCGCACCGTCTGTACCGGCTCGGTCGCGTAGCAGTCCGCGGCGGCGTCGTACTCCCACGACTCGGCGGCGTCCAGCACCGGCAGTTTGCGCACGAAGGTGTGCAGGTCCACCAGCTGCTTCTCCAGGAACAGCAGGTAGGTGATGGGCGCGTTCTCGATCAGGGTGCGGCCGTCGACGACCACGTCGGCGGTGGCGGTGCAGTTCGCCCAGTCCTTGGTGGCGACCACGTCGAACAGTTTGGTCAGGATTTCCGCCGTGGTGTGCAGGACTTCCTCGGATCTCACCTGGACGCGCGTCGACTCGGGCGGCAGCTGCTCGCCCTCCTCGTCCTTGGGGCGGTAGGTACGCGAAATGCCGCTCAGCAGCGGGTTTTTGGCCAGCTTGTGATGGGCCTCGGTGAGCTCGGAGAAGGTGCGGGACTTGATCCCTTTCTCGACGGCGACAATCTGATTCAAACGTGTCATTCCGGCACTGTATCGATGGATCTGTGTTGGCGGCCAGGCATTTTCGGCGCTCGCCTCGACGGTTGCGGCCGGTATTGGACCGTGTGCGCGGTCGTCGCGCGTCCGGTGCGGCCGGCGGTCCGCCGTGACCTCGCGGTGGTGTCCCGATTTCGCGCGCTGGAGCCCGGATCCCGGATCGTCGAGCCCGCCTGCGCCCACGGCCGGTGCGGTGGCGTGAGCGGCGGGCAGCGCGATCCCTCCCGCTGCCGTGTGGGCCTACCGGGTCGCTCGGCCCGGCCTGCGCCCGCGCGCCGCGCAGCCGCGCTCAGCCCGGAATCCGGCGTGCGGTAGAAAAGGTACGGCGTCGTGGACGCATTCCGCTGATGCCGCCGCCGAGGAGACTTCGTGCGGTCATCGACATCTGAACGGAGAGGCTGTTTCATGGCGACCTCGGAAGCGCGCGCCCAGATCGGCGTGACCGGCCTGGCGGTCATGGGTAGCAATATCGCCCGCAACTTCGCCCGGCACGGGTACACCGTGGCCCTGCACAACCGCAGCATCGGCAAGACCGATGCCCTGCTCGCCGAGCACGGCGGTGACGGTGACTTCATTCGCACGGAGACCGTCGAAGAGTTCGTGGCCGCGCTGGAGAAGCCGCGCCGCGTGCTGATCATGGTGAAGGCGGGCGACGCCACCGACGCCGTGATCGAGGAGCTGGCCGCGGCCATGGAGCCCGGCGACATCATCATCGACGGCGGCAACGCCCTCTACACCGACACCATCCGCCGTGAGGCGGCGATGAAGGCGCGCGGCCTGAACTTCGTCGGCGCCGGCATCTCCGGTGGTGAGGAGGGCGCGCTGAACGGCCCCGCCATCATGCCGGGCGGCCCGAAGGAGTCCTACGAGTCGCTGGGCCCGCTGCTGGAGTCGATCGCCGCCCAGGTGGACGGCGTCCCCTGCTGCACCCACATCGGCCCCGACGGTTCCGGCCACTTCGTGAAGATGGTGCACAACGGCATCGAGTACGCCGACATGCAGCTGATCGGTGAGGCCTACAACCTGTTCCGCGACGCGCTGGGCTTCGACGCCAAGCAGATCGCCGACGTCTTCACCCAGTGGAACTCCGGCGACCTGGAGAGCTACCTGGTCGAGATCACCGCCGAGGTCCTCAACCAGGTCGACGCCAAGACCGGCAAGCCGCTGGTCGACGTGATCGTCGACGCCGCCGAGCAGAAGGGCACCGGCCGCTGGACCGTCAAGTCCGCCCTCGACCTCGGCATCCCCGTCACCGGTATCGCGGAAGCCGTCTTCGCCCGCGCCCTGTCGGGTTCCCGGACCCAGCGCGCCGCCGCCAAGGGCCTCGCCTCCGGCGTCCTCGGCGAAAAGCCCACGGATGTCGCCGAATTCACCGAGGCGATCCGCCAGGCCCTCTACGCCTCCAAGATCGTCGCCTACGCCCAGGGCTTCGACCAGATCGCCGCAGGCTCCGCCGAATACAACTGGGACCTGCGCCCCGGCGACCTCGCCACCATCTGGCGCGGCGGCTGCATCATCCGCGCCCGCTTCCTCAACCGCATCAAGGAAGCCTACGAAGCCGACCCGGCGCTGCCGTCCCTGATCCTCGCCCCGTACTTCCGCGAGGCCATTGAGACGGCCATCGACAGCTGGCGTCGCGTGGTCGTGGTCGCCACCCAGCTCGGCATCCCGGTCCCGGCCTTCGCCTCCTCCCTGTCCTACTACGACGGCCTCCGCGCCGAGCGCCTCCCGGCCGCCCTGACCCAGGGCCAGCGCGACTTCTTCGGCGCCCACACCTACGAGCGCATCGACGCCGAAGGCAAGTACCACACCCTGTGGAGCGGCGACCGCAGCGAAGTCCCCGCGTAATTCGCAGCGGGACAACCAGTCTCACCTGGAAAGGCGGGGCAGGCGCCCTCCCGGCCCTGCTCCGCCTTTGTAACCCGACCGATGCAGCCCAGTCAGAGCGGCAGGCACAACAGCAGGATTATTCGGTCGGGGTGGGTTTCGGTTTGGATGGGGCCGGCTTGGACGCTGTAGGAGCGGATTTGGCCGGAGTTGGGGTTGCGGAGGCGTTGGGTGCGGACGGGTGGGACGAAGTCGACCCCGCCTTCGGACCAGTAGTGGCGGAAGTGGGGGTAGCGGGCCAGGTCGGCTACCAGGGCGGTGATGGCGGGGTCGTCGGGGATGCGGCCGACGGTCGCGCGGAGCCATTGGACGTAGAGGCCGGCTTCGGATTGCCAGTCGGCTATGACGAGTTTGGCGACGGGGTTGCCGAACATCCAGTGAATGATGTTGCGGTCCTCGCGGACTCCGGGGAACGCGGCGTACCACGCGTCGTTGGCGTCGAGGATATTGCCGCACGGGTCGACGTAGGCGGCCAGGGCGGGGTGGAAGAGGGCCAGGGCCTCGTGCTGGTCGGGGGTGAGGGAGGCGTGGAGTTCCTCGGGGTCGGGGTTGTCCTCCACCCGGATGCCGGCCAGGTCGAAGAGATGTCTGCGGTCGGTGGGGGTCAGCGGTGTCCGGGTGTCGAGGCAGCGCATCAGGGCCTCGACGACGGAGCGGGTCGGATTGCCGCGCTCACCCTTCTCGAGCAGGGTGACGTAGCTGGCGCTGACGCCGGCCGAATAGGCGAGGTGTTCGCGGGAGAAGCCGCGTTCGTCGCGGAGGCGGCGCAGGGCTTGGCCGAAGGTGGGAATCGAGATGTCATCCGCTAGCCGGTCGCCGTTTCCGGTCACCGATCCCGCCTTCCCATTGCCTGCTCGTCTCGATTTCCGCTCGCAGTCACCGACGAGCAACCCTTAACGGGATGCTGCCACAGAACTCGTTTCGCGACGATCCTGCGTTGGATCCAGTTTGTGTGTGTCGAAGCGCTTGTGGCGGCACGCCGCACGTGATAATCGCGCTTACCACATCGGGGCGCGATCGGGTACTGGGAAGGTGCTGGGTATCGCCATGGAGTCGGCGCAGAGTCCGCGTTCGGCTCTCGTCGGGACATGGTGGGCCGCACTACCTTTCGAGGCGTCTTCGAATTCGCTCTCGAAAGGTTCTTCATATGTGGGCTCTGGTTCTGGCCGCGGTCGGTCTCATGACGGGTAGCGCGGTGGCCGCGGGTGCGGCGGGCAGTTTGGGATCGCTGGCCGGGAATATCTGACCGGTCAGGGCTGCGGGTCCGCGGCCATCGCGTCGCGGACCGAAGTCTCCCGCGCGCCACGGAATGTCGGCTCGGGTCGCGCCAGAATGGAATACACCGCCTTGGTGTCGGCCAATTGCTCGCGCAGCCAATTCTCGCGGTAGACGGTGTTGTGCGGCATGGTGTCGTCACCGACGGCGACCGTATCGATCCCGGCCGCGCGGCACAGCGCGATGGTGCGGGGCAGGCTGAAATCCTGGGTGACCGCGATGGCGGAGGTGACGCCGAAGATGTCGTGGGCGCGCACACACGATTCGTAGGTGCTGAATCCGGCGTAGTCCAGCGCGATCTTGGCGGCGGGCACGCCCTGCTCGATCAGGTAGGCGCGCATGCCGGTCGGCTCGTCGTAGCTGGGGCGGCCGTTGTCGCCGGTGAGCAGCAGCGCCTTCACCTTTCCGGCCTCCAGCAGCCGGCGGCCCAGATCCAGGCGGGCCTTCAGATAGTCCGACGGCTTCCCGTTCGGCTTGACCTCCGCGCCGAGCACGATGGCGACATCGGCGGACGGCACGGTCGCCACGCTGTACTCGTACTTCCGGTGCGCCAGCCGGATCCACAGATCCGACGCGACCAGCACCGTGAACCCCAGCACCGCGAGCACGGCGCAGATCTTCACCACGCGCCGCAGCGGCAACCGGGTGGCGAGCCGGGTGCGGGCGGAACGGAGGGCGGAACGCAACTGCATGGCCGTCAGTCTGCCGGAACTCGCCCCATCGATCGAACGACTTTCCGCCCGCGCCTGTGCATTCGAGACGACGAGATCAGGCCGGTCGCACGCCGATCATCGGCAGCACCGTGCGCCGTGCGAACTCACGCGCGGCCGTCTCGTCGGTGAGCGGGATCAGCCCGTCCGGCGTCAGCACCAGCGACTGCCCCAGCCGCGCGAACACCTCCGCCACCAGATCCGCGTCGAAGTCCGGCAGGTCCCCGGAAGCCTGTAGCGCGCGCAGCTTCTCGGCCAGATAGGCGCGCCCGACCGCGAGCACCGGCCCGGCCTCGGTGGTCAGCCGCGGCAGGATGGTCTCCGGCTCGGTGCGCAGCAGCCGCCGCAGCAGTTTGTTGTTGGCCAGCTGAATGATGAACGCCGCGAACACCTCGACCAGCTGTGCCTGCCCGGACTTGCCGCCGGCGGCGATCCGCACCCGCTCGTCGATCTCGGCGATGAACAGCTGCGCCTCGCGCACGCCGACCGCGGCGACCAGATCGTTCTTGGATTCGAATCGCCGGTACAGGGTGGCGGGACTGATCCCGGCGCGACGGGCGATCTCCCCCATGCTGGTTCGCTTGATCCCGAAGTCCAGGAACGCCGACAGCGCGCTTTCCAGTAGCTGTTCGCCTTCGCTCCGCGGCTTCTCGAGAATGCGTTGCAGGATGGTGGGAACGGACGGCATCGAGTCTCCAGTCGATCGGGTGGACGACCCCGCGACAGCGCGGTGAACGGCCGAGGCGCGGTAGCGCACAGGCCGATCCGAAAGTATCTCATTGCCTCGGGGGCACGGTCCGTACCCCGTCCGATCAGTGAACGCCCGGTCCGGTCAACGGACGTCGAGGGCGGCCATTTCGCTCTCGATGGCATTGGCGGCGAAATCGATGCCGCTGGAACGCAGTTCGTGGACGCGGCGTTGGAGCGCCTCGAATCCCCCTGGCTCGGCCGCGATGTCGGCCACGCTGATGCGCTGTCGGTGCATACTGTCGTGCTTGTACGACACCGTGAAACCTCCTGCTAGCCCCGAGCACGCGCCCCGGCTGGCGGCGGCACAGCCCGGGCCGCCGGGAACGCTTCGCCCGATGCTAGCAGCGGACTTAATGGTCACTTGTTCAGTGTGGGGGATTTCACACGCCCCCTTCAGTCACGCCTCTTGACCCTGCCGGTGCAGCGCCGTGTTGTGCAGGTAGGCGACCGCATTCAGGCGAATGTGATCACGCTCGGCCTCGCTCAGCTCCCGGCGCACCTTGCCCGGCACCCCGGCGACCAGCGACCCCGGCGGAATCTGCGCGCCCTCCGGCACCAGCGCGTTGGCCGCGATCAGACTGCCCTCGCCGATCACCGCGCCATTGAGCACCGTGGCACCCATGCCGATCAGCACGTCGTCGCCGACGGTGCAGCCGTGCAGAATCGCGTTGTGCCCGACCGAGACCCCCTCGCCCACGGTGCACGGGAAGCCCGGATCGGCGTGCAGCACGCACCCGTCCTGGATATTGCTGCGCGCGCCCACGGTGATCTCGTCCATGTCTCCGCGCAGCACCGCCGAATACCAGACGCTCACTTCGCTTTCCAGCCGCACCCGGCCGGCCACGGTGGCGTTGGGCGCGATCCACGCGGTCTCGTCGATCGTCGGTGCGTGCTCACCCAGCTGAATCCTCATGGGGCGAACTTAGCGGCGGAACAGGGCGCGGTGGGCCGCGGGGGTGGTGCCCAGCATGCGGTGGAAGTGATGGCGCAGATTGACGCCGGTGCCCAGGCCCGAGTCGGCGGCCACCCGGTCCATGGTGTCGTCGGTGGACTCCAGCAACAATCGAGCATGATCCACCCGCTGCTGCAGCAGCCACTGCTGCGGGCTGGTGCCGGTGCGGTCGCGGAAGCGGCGGGTGAAGGTGCGCCGCGACATCAGCGCGGTGCGGGCCCAGCCGTCCAGATCCACCGGCTCGTCGAGATGCGTTCTGGCCCAGACCATGGCGTGCTCGATCGGATCCTGATCGCCGGGCTCGGGCACCGCGACCGGAATGTACTGCGCCTGTGAGCCGCTGCGATGCGGGGCCAGCACCAGCCGGCGCGCCAGCTCGGCGGCGACCCGGCTGCCGTGGTCGGAACGCACCAGATGCAGGCAGCAGTCCAGCGCGGCCGCCACCCCCGCGGAGGTGATGAGGTCGCCGTCATCGGACCACAGCGCATCCGAGCGCACCCGGACCGCGGGATAGGCGCGGGCCAGTTCGTCGGCCGCCGACCAGTGCGTGGTGATCTCGCGGCCGTCGGCCAGCCCGCTCGCCGCCACCGCCCACGCGCCCAGGCACAGGCCGACGATGCGCGCCCCGCGGCCGTGCGCCCGGCGCAGGGTGTCTCGCATCGCCGCGGGCAGTGGGCGATCGCGCTCCCAGCTGGGGACGACGACGGTGTCCGCGGTCTCGGCCGCCTCCAGGCCGTGGTGGACGACGATGTCGAAACCCGCGGCGGTGGAACAGGTTCCGGGCTGTTCGGCGCACACCACCACGCGGTAGGGACTGTCGTCCGGCCCGCCGGCTCCGATCCGGCCGAACACCAGCGTCGGCACCGACAGGTGGAAGGGGCTGATCCCGTCGAACGCCAGGACGGCCACGGTGTGCTCGGCACTCATGGCCCGATCTTATCGATGCGCGGCCTTCGGGCCACTGTCGGTGGCGGCGGCGGGCCGCGAAACTCGATGCCATGACGAACACGATCGACACCGCGGCCGCCACCACCACCCTCGAACTCCTCCACATCGGAGGCCCCACAGTGCGATTCGGCTACGGCGACCTCGTCTGGCTGACCGACCCCACCTTCGACGAGCCCGGCGAGTACCCGGGCCCGGTCACCCTCTACAAGCTCACCGGTCCCGCCGTGCCCGCCGCCGCGGTCGGGCCCGTCGACGTGGTGCTGCTCTCCCACGACCAGCACGCCGACAATCTCGACCGGTCCGGGCGCGAGTTCCTGGCGGGCGTCGAGACCGTGCTGTCCACCCCGGACGCCGCCGGACGCATGGAAGGCGTTCGGGGACTGGCGAACTGGGAGTCGGTGACCATCGGCGGCGTCACCGTCACCGGGGTGCCCGCGCTGCACGGCCCGGAGGGCTGCGAACCGTTCTCGGGCGTCGTCACCGGATTCGTGTTGCAGGCCGACGGGCTCCCGACCGTGTACGTGTCCGGCGACAACGCCTCGGTCGACTACGTGGCGACGATCGCGGACCGCGTCGGCGGCATCGATATCGCCATCCTGAATGTGGGCGCGGCCAATGTGGGACGCTTCGGCGATCAGGACGTCACCCTCAACGGGCGCACCGCCACCGACGCCTCGGTCGCGCTCGGCGACGCGCTGATCGTGCCCGTGCACGCCGAGGGCTGGGCGCACTTCACCGAGCACCTCGACTATCTGACCCACCTGTTCACCATCGCGGGCCGCGCCGATCGGCTGCGCATCCCCACCCCGGGCGAGGTCCTGCCCATCACGGTCGCGGTCGCTTCCTGACCGCCGCCGGCGAATTCGGGCCGTGGCGCTGATGGCGGCGCGGCCCGGGCGGGGGAACTATGGCGGTATGAGAATCGGGGTTCCACGGGAGGTCAAGGAGCAGGAGTACCGCGTCGCCCTCACCCCGGCCGGTGCCGGGGAACTGGTGCGGCAGGGACACGAGGTGCTGATCGAGGCCGGCGCGGGTATCGGGTCCGGATTCCACGATGCCGACTACCTCGCGGCGGGCGCCCGCACCGCGCCCACCGCCGACGACGTCTGGGGCGCGGCCGAACTGGTGTTGAAGGTGAAAGAGCCCATCGCCGAGGAGTATCCGCGCATGCGGGCGGGGCAGGTGCTGTTCACCTTCCTGCACCTGGCCGCCTCCCGCGCCTGCACCGACGCCATCCTGCGCTCGGGCATCACCGCCATCGCCTACGAGACCGTGCGCGCCGCCGACGGCAGCCTGCCCTTGCTCGCGCCCATGAGCGAGGTGGCGGGCAAGCTCGGCAGCATGGTCGGGGCCTATCACCTGATGGCGCCGCAGGGCGGGTCCGGTCTGCTGCTCGGCGGGGTGCCGGGCGTGCGGCCCGCGGACGCCGTGGTGCTGGGCGGGGGAGTGGCGGGCAGCAACGCGGCCACCGTCGCGGTCGGCATGGGGGCGCGGGTCACGGTGCTGGACACCAATATCGCGCGCTTGCGGGAACTCGACGCCCGGTTCGGCGGGCGGATCACCACCATCGGATCGAATACCGCCGAGGTCGAGAAGGCCGTGCTGGCCGCCGATCTGGTGATCGGGTCGGTGCTGGTGCCGGGCGCGCGCGCCCCGAAACTGGTGCCCGACAGTCTGGTCGCGCGGATGCGGTCCGGCGCGGTGCTGGTCGATATCGCCATCGATCAGGGCGGCTGCTTCGAGAGCTCGCATCCGACCACACACGCGAAACCGACGTTCCACGTGGCGGACACGCTGTTCTACTGTGTCGCGAACATGCCGGGCGCGGTCCCGCACACCTCCACCGTGGCGCTCACCAATGTGACGCTGCCGTACGCGCGCGCCATCGCGGACCTGGGCTGGGCGGGCGCGTGCGCCGCGGATCCCGGTCTCGCCCAGGGGCTCACGGCCGACGCCGGGCGGCTCTATTCGCCCGAGGTGGCGGCCGCGCACGGCCTGGGGCCGGCGACCTACTCCTCGTCCTGACAACGGCGCCCGGAGGCGGACGGCCGTTCGGTGCCGGACCCGTACTACGGCGACCAGTCCGATTTCGCGCTGGTGCGCGAGCAGATC
>NZ_JBSGCY010000172.1:0-12160 GCF_053602115.1 Nocardia sp. NPDC004582
GTGTCTGCCCGGCGGGCGGCAGCGTCGGCCCCTCCGGCCCGGCCAGGCCGGCGGCGCCCACCGGGTTCCGGCGACCGTCCGGTCCGCCCAGCCCGGCTGGGGGATGGTGCTCCGGCGCGGGACGTCGGGGATCGTTGGGCGGGTTCATGATTGCGGTTCTCCCCCACAGCACGGTTCTGTGAAGCCGGACATGGCTTCATTTCGCATTGTCGCCGGGGGCGGGCCACGCCGCCACCCTCGGGTCCGCGCGGGCGGTCGGTAGGGTGCGACGGGTGAGCGACAGTGCGGTGGATTTCGAGTCGGCGGTGGTCTACGCGATTCCGATGCGAACCCGGTTCCGGGGGATCACTGTTCGCGAGGGCATGCTGATCCCCGGCGCCGCCGGATGGGGAGAGTTCTGCGCGTTTCCCGAGTACGACGACCGGGAAGCGGCGTCCTGGCTGGCCACGACGGTGGAGCAGGCGACGGTGGGATGGCCGGAGCCGGTGCGGGATCGGGTGCCGGTGAACTGCATCGTGCCCGCGGTCGGTCCCGAGCGGGCGTACGAGATCGTCACGGCGTCGGGGTGCCGGACCGCGAAGGTGAAGGTCGCCGACCATCCGGAATCGCTCGGTGAGGACCTGGAGCGGGTGGCGGCGGTGCGCGACGCGCTCGGACCGGACGGGGCCGTGCGGGTCGACGCCAATGGGCTGTGGGACGTGGACACCGCGGTCGACCGGATCGGGCGGATCGACCGGGCCGCAGGCGGTTTGGAATACGTCGAGCAGCCGTGCCGGACGATCGAGGAACTCGCGGCCGTGCGCAAGCGGGTGCGGGTCCGCGTCGCCGCCGACGAATCCATCCGCCGCGCCGAGGACCCGCTGCGGGTGGCGGTGGCGGGCGCCGCGGATGTGGCGGTGCTGAAATGCACGCCGCTGGGCGGGGTGCGGCGCGCACTCGAGGTCGCCGCGGCGGCCGGGCTGCCGTGCCTGGTGTCGTCGGCGCTGGAGACCAGCGTCGGCCTGGCCGCGCAGGTCGCGCTGGCCGGCGCCCTCCCCCACCTCGATTTCGCCTGTGGCCTGGACACGTTGTCGCTGCTCACCGGTGATGTGGTGAACGAGCCGCTGCGCCCGGTGGACGGCTGGCTGGAGGTGCCGCGCACTCCCCCGGCCCCGGATCCCGAGCTGCTGGAGCGGTACCGCCACCCCGACGCCGAACGCACCGAGTGGTGGCTCCAGCGCCTGGCCCGGGTCCGGAAACTGTTGCCCTGACGCGCTGTTCACCCGGCCGCGCCACTGGACCGGTCAGGCGATGCGCACGCCGCACGAATACATCGTGGTACGCAACAGCAGTGCGGCTTCCGGGCCGATCACGCCGTCCACCAGCTCCACATACCGGGCGCAGAACTCGGGCCCGTGCGGCGCGGCCTCGGCGAGCTCCGGGTCCAGATGATGCGCGAGCTCGTGCAAGATCACCAATTCCCGCAGTGCCCAGGCACTTCCGCCGGCATGCAACGGCACCGCGAGCACGGACCCCGCCGATTCGTAATGCGCGGCCTTGGTTCCGGCCCGGGCGCGCACCGTCACCGGCGCGCCCGCCCGATCCCAGCGGGCACGCACCCAATTCAGCGCGAGCACCCGGTCCACATAGGTCTGCACCGATTCCACCGACGCGAACCGCCGCTCGATGGGCAGCGTCAGGTGCGATCCGTGCACTTCGACCGTGCGCGTCTCGAATTCGTCGGCGCGATCGAACATTCCGCGCACCAGCCCCTCGGCGTCGTACACCTGGGACCGCTGCGCATCCCGGGCAGCCATGCGCGCGTTCGCTATTCGCCCGAACCGCGCGGCAGCTGGCCGCGCACCCCACCGAGTTCGGCGGTGCCGCCCAGTCGCGCGGCCTTGCCCGCCCGGTCTCCGGCCCGCCGCGCGGCCGCCGAGTACCCGGCCGAGGCCTGCGGACCACGCCAGGTGCCGCGTGCCTCGGAGGTACGGGAGTAGTAGTCGGTGAGTTCGAGTTCCTTGTCGCGCAACGCGAGCGCGGTCCCGGTCGGCGCGACGCCGGCGGCGTCGGCCCGCACGGCTTCCTTCTCGACCTCCGCCTTCACCTCGGCCAGCCGGCGGCCGATGCGCGCGGCGAAGGCCATCTGGAAGTTCAGCCGGGCCGTCACCGCCGCGACCGGCACCTCCACCGGATGGTGGTAGACGCGGCCGTATTTTCGTTCGACGACCACCTTCTGCGCGGTGGCCGACTTGTACGCACCCGATTTGATGTAGTGGTCGGAGGCGCGCACCATCTGCACCAGCAGGCTGGTGTACAGCGCCGAACAGGTGTCGATATCGGTGTCGAAACCGTAGGCGTACACCGTCGTCGAACTGCGGGCCACATCACAGCGCACGTCATTGGCGGCGGCGATGGCCACGAACAGCTGCACATACGTGCGCAGACCACGCTTTCCGGGCTCCCCGATCGGGATCACGCGCTGCGTCGGCGTCGGTCTGCGTTCCCGATTCGCGATATGCGCCCGCGCCACCGCCAGATCCACCGACGACCCGGTCGCGAGCCGTTGCGCCGCGGCGAGGAAGGCTTCGGCCTCGTGCTCGTTGTCGGTCGATTCGGCCTGCCTCAGCAAGCCGCCGATCCTGGTGAGCATCTTGTCCTGAGAAGACATCGCGGCCCAGCCTAGCGGTATCGGTGATCACCGTGGTCACGCGCGATGAGACCAGGTAGTCCCGGCACGGCGAACGGCCACCATGTATCTTCCCTTGTGCAACCGGCTGGGTGTGCCGCCGCTCACGTCTCGACCCTGGAGTATCCGCGATGGCTTTGAAGAAGGTGTCCTCTCTACGTTCGACGTTGGTGCCGCGTGCCGTGCTGGCCGTCACCTCGGCGGCGTTGCTGACCGCGACGTTCGCCAGCGGCTGCTCGAGCAGCTCCAACGGGAACGGCTCGACCGGTGAGAACCTCACCGGCCGGGGCCCGATCACCTATGTGGAGGGCAAGGACACCACCGAGACCGGTGCGGTGAAGCAGCTGGTCGAGCGCTGGAACGCCGGACACCCGGACGAGAAGGTGACGTTCAAGGAGCAGTCCAACGACGCCTCCCAGCAGTACGACGACCTCAAGCAGCACATGCAGGCCAAGGCGTCGGACTACGACGTGGTCGCCCTCGACGTGCCGTGGACCGCGGAGTTCGCCGCCAAGGGCTGGATCCAGCCGCTGAAGGACTCCTTCCAGATCGACACCTCCACCCTGCTGTCGCCGCCGGTCGCCTCGGCCACCTACAACGGCACCCTGTTCGCGGCTCCCCGCAACACCAACGGCGGCCTGCTGTTCTACCGCAAGGACCTGGCGCCGGAGCCGCCCAAGACCTGGGCCGAGATGATCTCCCTGTGCCCGAAGGCCCGTGACGCCGGAATCGGTTGCTACGCAGGCCAGCTGGCCCCCTACGAGGGTCTGACGGTGAACACCGCCGAGGTCATCAACGCCTTCGGCGGCAGCTTCGTCGGCGCCGACGGCAAGACCCCGACCGTGAACAGCGCGCAGTCCAAGGCCGGCCTGCAGACCCTGGTCGACGCCTACAAGAACGGTGACATCCCGAAGGAGGGCATCTCCTTCAAGGAGCCGGAGTCGCAGAACGCCTTCGTCACCGGCAAGCTCATGTTCATGCGCGGCTGGCCGTCCACCTTCGGTGACGCCGGTTCCGACGCCTCCGCGGTGAAGGACAAGTTCGGCGTCGCCCCGCTGCCCGGCAAGGACGGCGTCGGCGCCTCCACCCTGGGTGGCTACAACGCCGCGATCAGCGCCTTCTCCAAGAACAAGGCCACCGCGCTGGACTTCCTGCGCTTCCTGATCAGCGAGGACGCCCAGCACATCGTGGCCTCCGGCGCACTGCCGTCGGTCCGCGCCTCGGTCTACGACGACCCGGCGCTGATCGCCAAGATGCCGTACCTTCCCGCATTGAAGGAATCCATCGCCTCCGCGGTGCCGCGGCCGGTGACCCCCTTCTACCCCGCGGTGTCGAAGGCCATCCAGGACAACGCCTATGCTGCGTTGACCGGAAACAAGTCGGTCGACGATGCCATCGCGGGTATGCAGAAGGGCATCGAGACCGCCGGATCGTAGGGCGTGCTCGACGGCGAAGCCCCGGAGAACGATCAAGGGCTGAGTCCCGTAGGAGAAGAGAACTGGTGTCACGTCCTTCGGGAGCGACCGATATCGAGTCGCCCGACCGTACGGAGCCGAGCGTGAAATCCGTAGCGCCACAGAACAACGCGCCGCAGACCAAGCGCCGGGGTGATCGGCTGGGCGTCTCGGCCCGGGCGTGGGTGTTCGTCACCCCCGTGCTGCTCGCCCTGGCCGTGGTCATCGGGTACCCGGTGGTCCGGGCCGTGATCATGTCCTTCCAGAAGGACTCCGGCCTGGACAAGTCCACCGGCATGTTCGTCGAGGGCGGCGGCGCCGGCTTCAGCAACTACACCCACTGGCTGCTGCAGCAGTGCACCAGCTCGCTCGGCGAGACGGTGGACTGCCCGACCGGCAACCTGGGCTCGCAGTTCTGGGCCGCGATCGGCGTCACCCTGCTGTTCACCGTCGTGACCGTCGCGCTGGAGGCCAGCATCGGCCTGGGCATGGCGGTCATCATGGGCAAGACCTTCAAGGGGCGCGCCCTGCTGCGCGCCGCCGTGCTCATCCCGTGGGCCATCCCGACCGCCGTCACGGCGCGGTTGTGGGAGTTCATGTTCCAGTACGACGGCGTGGTGAACCGCATCTTCGGCACCCACATCCTGTGGACCGCCGACCCGTGGCCGGCCCGCTTCGCGGTCATCGCCGCCGACGTGTGGAAGACCACCCCGTTCATGGCGCTGCTGATTCTCGCGGGCCTGCAGGTGATTCCGGAGGACGTGTACGAGGCCGCGCGCGTGGACGGCGCGTCCGCGTGGCAGCGGTTCCGGCACATCACCCTGCCGCTGCTGAAGCCCGCGCTGCTGGTGGCGGTGCTGTTCCGCACCATGGACGCGCTGCGCATGTACGACCTGCCCGCGATCATGACCCAGTCCAACCCGGCCACCCGCACCATCTCCATGCTGGTGGTGGATCAGGTGCGCCAGGGCCCGAACAGCGCGTCGGCGCTGTCGGTGATCACCTTCCTGCTCATCTTCACCGTGGCGTTCTTCCTGGTGAAGGTGTTGGGCGCGAACGCCGTTCGCACCCAGGAAGAACAGCGGGAGGCGCACTGATGAGCACCGATGTCGTCGAGCGGGCCGTGAACAAGCCCGCGCCGCAAACGGTTCCGTGGCGCAAGCGGCTCGCGTCCGGCCGCGTCTACCTGGGCGCGCTGATCGTGCTGGTGTGGGGGCTGGGACCGTTCTACTGGATGGTCGTGACCGCGCTGCGCGATCCGGCCTACACCTTCGACAACACGCCGTGGCCCACCCACGTCACGTTCGAGAACTTCCGCAACGCCTTCGACACCAGCCGCGGCAACAACTTCGGCCGGGCGCTGGGCAACAGCGTGATCATCGGCGCGGCCACCACGGTGGTGGCGCTGCTGATCGGCATCATGGCCGCCTACGCGCTGGCGCGGCTCACCTTCAAGGGCAAGTACCTGGTGTCCGGACTCATCCTGTCCGCCTCCATGTTCCCCGTGGTGGTGCTGGTGACCCCGCTGTTCCAGCTGTTCACCGACCTCGGCTGGATCGGCCACTACCAGGCCATGATCATCCCGAACATCTCGTTCGTGCTGCCCATGACCGTCTACATCCTGGCGTCCTTCTTCGCCGAACTCCCCTGGGAGCTCGAAGAAGCCGCGCGGATCGACGGCGCGTCGCGGTTCCAGGCGTTCCGCCTGATCATGCTGCCGCTGGCCGCGCCCGCGGTGTTCACCACCGCCATCCTCGCGTTCATCGCGGCGGTCAACGAATACCTGCTGGCGCGCCTGCTCTCCAGCGACAAGACCGAACCGGTGACGGTCGCGGTGGCCCGCTTCTCGGGCAACAACCCGCTGGTCCAGCCCTATACGGCGATCATGGCCGCGGGCACCATCGTCACCATTCCGCTGGTCATCATGGTGCTGTTGTTCCAGCGCCGCATCATCTCCGGCCTCACCGCGGGCGGCGTCAAGAGCTAGGCAAATGAGCCGGGCCGCGGGGGACGTCGATTAGCATGGGTCCCACCGCGGCCGGTGTCGCGGGGTTTCTGTGTGCTCCCCACCTCGGTGGGGTCGAACCGCGCTTTGTCGACGCTCCGGAAGGAGATGCTCGTGAGCTCGTCCCGCGACCGGCACCCAGGAGCACCGGAAGCGTCCGCCACCAGGGCGGAGTGGAACGAGCTGGCGGCCAGCGCATCCCATCGGCAGCGCCACCCCTCGCACAGCCGCCCGCGCCGGCGCGCCAAGCCGCCGGTCGACCCCGACCAGCCCGCCGCGGCGCAGCGCACCCGCGGGCAGCGCATCCGGCGACTGGTGCTGGCCGTGTTCCTGGTGCTGGTGGTCATGCCGACCACACTGCTGGGCGTCGCCTACTGGAGCGCCGAGATCCCGGACCCGAACGCGGTGCAGACCAACCAGATCGCCACCATCTTCACCTCCGACGGCACCACCGTGATCGCGAAGGTCGTTCCGCCGGACGGTAATCGGGTGCCGGTGCCGCTCACCGACGTGCCGCTGCCGGTGCGCCAGGCCGTGCTCGCGGCGGAGGACCGCAACTTCTACACCAATCCCGGCTACTCCACCTCGGCCTTCCTGCGCGCGGCCCGCGATAATCTGCTCGGCCGCGACGACGCGGGCGGCGGTTCCACCATCACCCAGCAATACGTGAAGAACGCCTTCCTGAGCTCGGAACGCACCCTGAGCCGGAAGATGCGCGAGCTCATCATCTCCGCCAAGATGGCCCGCCAATGGAGCAAGGACGAGATCCTCGCCGCCTACCTCAACACCATCTACTACGGTCGCGGCGCGTACGGCATCTCCGCCGCGGCCCACGCCTACTTCGGCAAGCCCGCGCCCGAACTCACCCTGGCCGAGGGCGCGGTACTGGCCTCGGTCATCCGCACCCCGTCACTGCTGGACCCCGAGAGCCACCTCGACCAGCTGCGCGCCCGCTGGGCCTATGTGCTCGACGGCATGGTCGAGATGGGCACACTGACCCGCGACGATCGCGCCGCCACCCAGTTCCCGCCGATCATCCCCGGCTCGGCGGTGGACGACACCACCCCGCGCGGCCCGGAGGGCCTGATCCGCGCCCAGGTGCTGCGCGAACTGCGCGCCGCCGGGATCAGCGAGCGCGAGCTGAATACCGGTGCGCTGCAGATCATCACGACCATCGACGCCAAGGCCCAGCAGGGCGCGCTGACCGCGGTCGGCAACGCGCTGGCCGGGCAGCCGGGCGAACTGCGCTCGGCGGTGGTGTCGATCGACCCGCGCTCGGGCGCGGTGCGCGCCTACTACGGCGGACCCGACGGCATCGGCTTCGATTTCGCGCAGGCCCCGCTGCAAACCGGTTCCGCCTTCAAGACTTTCGCGGTGGTCGCCGCGCTGGAACAGGGAATTCCCCTGACCTACCAGCTCGACAGCGCGCCGCTCACCGTCAACGGCCAGCGGATCCAGAACGTCGGCGGCGAATCCTGCGGCACCTGCTCGCTCGGCGAGGCGTTCAAGCGCTCACTCAACACCAGCTTCTACCGGCTGTCCGGAACCCTGTTCGAGGGCCCGAAGGCGATCGCCGACGCGGCCCACCAGGCCGGTATCCCGGACCAGATTCCCGGTGTGCCGGGCAAGACCCTCACCGAGGACGGCGGCGGCCCGCCGCTGCCCGCCATCGTGCTGGGCGCGTACTCGGTGCGCCCGATCGACATGGCCTCGGCGTACGCCACCCTGGCCGCCTCCGGCGCCTACCGCGCACCCTATTTCGTGCAGAAGGTGGTGACCGGCGACGGCCGGGTGCTGCTCGACCGCGGCGCCGCCGCGCCCGGATCCGAGCAGCGCATCCAGGCCGGCGTCGCCGACTCCGTCACCCGGGCCATGCTTCCCATCGCCGCCTACTCCAACGGCCACGGCCTGGCGGGCCGCCCGTCGGCGGCCAAGACCGGCACCACCCAGCTCGGCGAGACCGGCCAGAACAAGGATGCCTGGATGGTCGGCTTCACCCCGGCCCTGTCCACCGCCGTCTGGGTGGGAACCGAACAGTCCCAACCGATCCGGACCGCCCGCGGCGCCGCCATCTACGGTTCCGGCATGCCGTCCGACATCTGGAAGCAGACCATGGACGCCGCGCTGGCCGGAACGCCGGTCGACCCGTTCCCCAGCCCGGAGCCGGTCCCCGGAAATCCCCCGCCCAACAGCACTTACGACATTCTCCAGCCGCCGTCCCCGGCCCCCACGCAGGAACCGGTCCTGGTCATCCCGCCCGCTCCCACGCCCCGCCAGGTCGAGATCTTCCCCGGCCTCAGCGTCCCCGTCCCCGGGTAGCGTTCATAACATTCATGTCCTGTTGATCATGTTTCGTGCCTACCGCTCCATCCGCGCGCGGCCGCGGATATTGTGGAACCCGCTACCGGATTCAGCGACTCCGAATGCCGGTGGCAGGATGCGGGTTGGGAGCAGGGTGGGGTCGGAGACAGCACGAGACATAGGGGCGACGCCGGTGGAATTCAATGTTGTTGAACGCCACGAAACGCTGGTAGCCGGAACGGTGCTACGCAGCCCGGCACTCGCGGTCGAAGGGCCGCGCCGCGCGAAGGTCGAGGAGGCCTGGAAACGAACGATCGCACGCGATCTGCCGGGCCCGCCCGCGACCGCTTACGTGGATCACGCGCCCGAGATCGGTTCGTATCTGACCCATATCGTCGGCTACGAATGCAAGAATCCGGACGACCTATTGCCCGGCGATGTACTGGCGCGTATCCCGGGCGGTGTATTCGCCCGCTTCATTCGCAGCGGCGACAATCTCGGCGATGTGATCGTGTCGATCTGGCGGACGGTCTGGGATCTCGAGGCGGCCGGCAGCCTGGTGCGCGCCTACACCGGGGATTTCGAGCACTATCCGGACAACCGGACGGTGGAGGTTTTCGTCGCGCTGGATCCGAGCGCGGAGGGGTAGGGGAGCAGTGGACTTCGAAATCGTCACCCTGGAGGAATTCCTGGTCGGCGGACTGACCATCCCCCTGGCGGGCCGCGAGGTCACCGCCCGCGACCTGGACCTGGTGAACTTCACCTGGGACCGGTACCTGGCCCGGGAGAAGAAGGCCGAACGCGTCGCCGCCTACATCGGCCAGAACGATCACGCGGTAGCCGTTCTCGGATACGAGCTTTCGGGCCTGTCCGACCTGGACACCGGCGACGTGATGACCCGCATCCCCTCCGGCCGGTACGCGAAATTCGTTGTCTCGGACAAGCCTTACGACCTGCTGCGCACCGCCTGGGCCCAGGTCGCCAAGGCCGAGAACGCGGGCACCATCACCCGCTCCCACGCCGCGGAGATCGAGCGCTACACCGGTCCCACCTCCGTCGAGGTCTACGTTTCTCTCGACTGACGTCGAAACTCGACCGAAAACGAATGAAGGGCGGCATCGCGATTGCGATGCCGCCCTTCGTATTCGGGTGTGCGGGCGGAGCCCCCGCGTCTCCCATCGGGTTCGGGGGCCCCGGCGAGCGATGCGAGTTATTCGGCGCCGATGATGAACGCCTCGAGCTGGGCGCGCGCGACATCGTCGGCCAGCTGCTGCGGCGGGGACTTCATCAGGTAGGCCGAGGCCGGGAGGACGGGTCCGCCGATGCCGCGATCCTTGGCGATCTTGGCGGCACGGACGGCGTCGATGATGATGCCGGCCGAGTTCGGCGAGTCCCACACCTCGAGCTTGTACTCCAGGTTCAGCGGCACGTCACCGAAGGCGCGACCCTCGAGCCGGACGTAGGCCCACTTGCGGTCGTCGAGCCACTCGACGTAGTCCGACGGGCCGATGTGCACGTTGCGGTCGTACACCTTGCCCGAGAGCGGGCCCTCGAGGTTGGAGGTCACGGCCTGGGTCTTGGAGACCTTCTTCGACTCCAGCCGCTCGCGCTCGAGCATGTTCTTGAAGTCCATGTTGCCGCCGACATTGAGCTGGTAGGTGCGGTCCAGCACGACGCCGCGGTCCTCGAACAGCTTGGCCATCACGCGGTGGGTGATGGTCGCGCCGACCTGGGACTTGATGTCGTCGCCGACGATCGGCACGCCGGCGTCGACGAACTTCTGGGCCCAGACCGGGTCGGAGGCGATGAACACCGGCAGCGCATTGACGAAGGCCACGCCCGCGTCGATGGCGCACTGCGCGTAGAACTTGTCCGCCTCTTCCGAACCGACCGGGAGGTAGGAGACGAGGACGTCGACCTTGGCATCCTTCAGCGCCTGGACGACGTCGACCGGCTCGGCCTCGGACAGCTCGATGGTCTGCGCGTAGTACTTGCCGATGCCGTCCAGCGTCGGTCCACGCTGCACGGTCAGGCCCGACGGCGGCACGTCGGAGATCTTGATGGTGTTGTTCTCGCTGGCGAAGATCGCGTCGGACAGGTCGAAGCCGACCTTCTTGGCGTCGACGTCGAACGCGGCGACGAACTTCACATCACGGACGTGGTACGGACCGAACTTCACGTGCATGAGTCCGGGGACGGTCGAATTCTCGTCGGCGTCCTTGTAGTACTGCACGCCCTGAACCAGGGAAGATGCGCAGTTACCCACGCCGACGATGGCCACCCGAACTTCGGTGTTGATCTCACTCATGGCCGATATTTCCCTCTTTCTGTGGTGCCGCCTTCGTCGATTGCTCCGCAGCAATCAACTCGTTGAGCCAGCGCACTTCGCGCTCGCTTGATTCGAGACCGAGTTGATGGAGCTGGCGGGTATAGCGGTCCAGTTGCCCACTGGCTCGCTTTATCGCTTCCCGCAGTCCTTCTCGGCGCTCCTCGACCTGCCTCCGCCGCCCCTCCAGGATTCGCATCCGCGCTTCCGCGGGGGTGCGGCCGAAGAAGGCCAGATGAACGCCGAAGCCGTCGTCGGTGTAGTTCTGCGGCCCGGTGTCGGCGAGCAGTTCGGCGAACCGCTCCCGTCCGGGCTCAGTCAGTTGGTAGACCCGCCGCGCACGGCGTGTTGCCAAGCCCTGCGGGCTCTCCTCCGCGATGAGGCCGTCGGACTGCATGCGCCGCAGGGTCGGATACAGCGACCCGTAGGAGAAGGCCCGGAACGGGCCCAGCAGACCGGTGAGCCGCTTGCGCAACTCGTAGCCGTGCATCGGCGATTCGAGGAGCAGCCCGAGGATTGCCAACTCGAGCACCGGGCTTCACCTCCTGACTGTTGTGTTCAGACCTAACCGATGGATGCAGTTCCAAACTATATCGCGCCGATATAGTTGGCGCACCGAACCACGGAACCGCGGCGCGTGATGGGTCGCGTTACGCCGTGTGGCGAATTGATCAGAGTCCGTCCGGGGCGTGCGGGCCGAGGGCCACCGCAAGTACTCTGGGTCGCGTGCGAATACAGCGGCAGGTAGTGGACTATGCGCTCCGGCGCCGGTCCCTGCTGGCCGACGTCTACGCGGGACGGGTGGACGTCGCGGATGTGTGCGATGCCAATCCGTACCTCCTGCGGGCGGCGAAGTTCCACGGGCGGGGGAGCGAGGTCACGTGCCCTATCTGCAGGAAAGAGCAGTTGACACTCGTCTCGTGGGTCTACGGCGACGGCCTGGGCGCCGTCGCGGGCTCCGCTCGCGCGCCGGAGGAACTGGTCCGGTTGGCCGAGACTCGGGAGGAGTTCTCGGTGCATGTGGTCGAGGTGTGCCGGACCTGCAGTTGGAATCATCTGGTGCAGTCCTATGTGCTGGGCCTAGCCCCGGCGCCGACGGGCCGACGCCGCACCGGCACCCGTCGCACGGCCGCCGAGTGAGAGGCCACGTCGACTGCTGATCCGCGGGCACACGTGCCCGCCGCGGTACACCGACAGTGACCGCATCGAGCCCTGCCCGGGGACCCGGACCGTATCGAGAAGTAATTGGAGAGCCAGGCTGTGACATCGCCCTATGACGACGGACCGCACGGCGGCCGCCCCCGTGGCGGTTCGCAACCCGGCCCCGGCGCCGACGCCCGCGCGACGGTATCGATGTTCATCCCGTCCGGGCCGTCCTGGAGCGGACCGCGCAGCCCGGCGGTTCC
>NZ_JBSGCY010000173.1:0-12121 GCF_053602115.1 Nocardia sp. NPDC004582
GCGGGCGCGGCGCGACCTTCGAGACGGTGCTCGACGCCGACCTGCGCGCCGCGGTGGACAAGCTCGCCGCCGCGCACCGCGCCACCCCGTTCATGGTGCTGCACGCCGCGCTGGCCGCCGTGCTGGCCCGGCTGTCCAACACCGCCGACATCGCCATCGGTACCCCGGTGGCCGGGCGCGGCGATCAGGCGCTCGACGACCTGGTCGGCATGTTCGTCAACACCCTGGTGCTGCGCACCGAGGTGCGTGGCGCGGATTCCTTCGCCGACCTCATCGCCCATGTGCGCGACCGTGATCTGCGCGCCTTCGCCCACCGCGACGTGCCGTTCGAGCGCCTGGTCGAGGTGCTCAACCCGCCGCGCGCCCGCAACCGCCACCCGCTGTTCCAGGTGGCCCTGTTCATGCAGAACCTGGGCGAGCCGACCGCCGCGCTGCCGGGCCTCGCGGCCGAGGAACTGGATTTCGATCCGGGCATCGCCAAGTTCGACCTGCAGCTCACCGTGAACACCGCGGGCGACGGCTACCGGGTCGAATACACCTACGCCACCGACCTTTTCGACGACCACACGGTGCGCGAGCTGGCCGCCAAGTTCACCCGCCTGCTCGGCGCCGCCACCGCGGACGCCGCGGTCGCCGTCGGCGATATCGAACTGCTCGACGCCGGCGAGTACGACTACGTCACCTCCAGCTGGAACGCCACCGGCGCCCGCGTCCCGGATCTGTTCCTGCACCAGGGTTTCGACGCCCAGGTCGCGCGCACCCCGAAGGCCCGCGCCCTGGTCTTCGGCGACACCGAACTGACCTACACCGAGTTCTCCGAGCGGGCCAACCGCCTGGCGCGGCACCTGATCGCGGCCGGTGTCGGACCGGAATCGCTGGTGGTACTGGCCATGGCGCGCTCCGTGGAGCTGGTCGTGGCCATGTACGCCGTGCTGCGCGCGGGCGGCGCCTACGTGCCGGTCGACCCCGCGCACCCGGCCGAGCGGATCGGTCACATCCTGGCCACCGCGGGCCCGCATTCGGTGCTCACCACCCGCCGCGACGGTTTCACGCTGCCCGAGACCATCGACGTGCCCCTGCACCACCTCGACGAACTGAACCTCGAGGACTACTCGGCCGCCAAGATCGGCGACAAGGAGCGGCACGGGGTCCTGCACCCCGACCACCCCGCCTACGTGCTGTTCACCTCCGGCTCCACCGGCAAGCCCAAGGGCGTCGCGGTCACCCACCGCGCCATCGCCAACCAGCTGGCCTGGATGCAGGCCGAGTACGGCGTCCGCACCCAGGACGTCTATCTGCAGAAGACCGCCACCACCTTCGACGTCTCGCTGTGGGGCTACTTCCTGCCGCTGCGCGCGGGCGCGACCCTGGTGGTCGCCACCCCCGACGGCCACCGCGACCCCCGCTACATCGCCGAAACCATTGCCCGGCACCAGGTCACGCTGACCGACTTCGTGCCGTCCATGCTGTCGGTGTTCGCCGCGCACGCCGAGGCGGGCGAACTCGACTCGCTGCGCGACATCTTCGTCATCGGCGAGGCGCTGCCGCCCGAGACCGTGACCGCCTTCTGGGCGGTCAGCGACGCGGGTGTGCACAACCTGTACGGCCCCACCGAGGCCGCGGTGTCCATCACCTTCCGGGAGGCGCACCGCTCCGACACCCTCGCCGTCCCGATCGGCGAGCCGGAGTGGAACTCCCAGGTGTTCGTGCTGGATTCGCGCCTGCACCCGGTCGCCATCGGGGTGCCCGGCGAGCTGTACCTGGCCGGCACCCAGCTGGCCCGCGGCTACCACAGCCGCTTCGACCTCACCTCGGATCGCTTCGTGGCCAACCCCTTCGGCCGTCCGGGCGAGCGCATGTACCGCACCGGCGACCTGGTGAAGTGGACCGAGGACGGCGAGCTGGTCTACCTCGAGCGCCTGGACTTCCAGATCAAGTTCCGCGGCCAGCGCATCGAACTGGCCGAGATCGAGAGCGCGCTGCTGCTGGCCCCCGAGGTGGCCCAGGCCGCGGTGCGCCTGGTCAACGGCGACTCCGGCGACTTCCTGGCCGGATACGTGGTGCCCGCCCCCGGCGTCGAGCTGGACCCGGAGACCCTGCGCGAGGGCCTGACCCGGGTGCTGCCGCCCTACATGGTGCCCACCGCCCTGATGGCGCTGCCCGAACTGCCGCTCAACTCCAGCGGCAAGCTGGACCGCAAGGCGCTGCCCGTTCCGGAGCTGCGCGCCAAGGCTTTCCGCGCGCCCGCCGACCCGGCCCAGCGCCTGGTGGCGGCGGTGTTCGCCGAGGTGCTGACGGTCGAGCGGGTCGGTCTCGACGACGACTTCTTCGCGCTGGGCGGCAGCTCCCTGGACGCCGCCCGGGTCACCTCCCGCATCGGCGCCGAGCTCGGCTCCCGGGTGGCGGTGCGCCTGCTGTTCGAGTTCTCCACCGTCGAGGGCCTGGCCGCCGCACTGGTGGCCGCCAACCCCGACGCCGCCCGGCCCGCGCTCACCGCGCGCCCGCGCCCGGAGCGGATTCCGCTCTCGCCCGCCCAGCAGCGCCTGTGGTTCCTCAACCGCATCGAGGCCGAGGACGGCGAGCACAGCGTCTACAACCTGCCGATGGTGCTGCGCCTGCGCGGCAATCTGGACATCGCCGCCCTCGAACTGGCCACCCTGGACGTGCTGGCCCGCCACGAGTCGCTGCGCACCAGCTACCCGGACTCGGAAGCCGGTCCGTACCAGCACATCCTGGATGTCGAGGACATCGGCCTGAGTCTGAGCCCGGTGCCCGTCACCGCGGCCGAGGTGACCGGGGCGATCGCCGCCTTCGCCGCCGCCGGCTTCGACGTCACCACCGAACTGCCCTCGCGCATAGGTCTTTTCGTCATCGATGAGCACCACGTGATCGATGACGAGGCCGCGCGGGACGCCGAGTACGTGCTGGCCGTGGTCGTACACCACATCGCCGCCGACGCGCTGTCGCTGCGGCCGCTCATCGGCGACCTCATGCGCGCCTACCTGGCCCGGACCGCGGGCGCGGAGCCCGGCTTCGAACCGCTGGCCGTGCAGTACGCCGATTACGCCCTGTGGCAGCACGAACTGCTCGGCGACGCCGCCGAGCCGGGGACCGTCGCCCACCAGCAGATCGAGTTCTGGCGCGAGACCCTGGCGGGCCTGCCGCCGCAGCTGAGTCTCCCGGTCGACCGCCCGCGCCCCGCCGTCGCCACCAATGCGGGTGCGGCCGTGCCGTTCTCGATCGACGAGACCGTCGCCGCCGGGCTGCGCGAGCTGGCCCGGGTCCACGGCGTCACCCTGTTCATGGTCGTGCACGCCGCCTTCGCGGCTCTGCTGTCGCGCGCCTCCGGCACCGCCGACATCCCGGTCGCCTCCCCGATCGGCGGCCGCGGCGAACGCGAACTCGACGCCCTCATCGGCATGTTCGTCAACACCTTGGTGCTGCGCACCCGGGTCGAGGCCGACCGGCCCTTCACCGACCTGCTGGGTGCGGTCCGCACCGCCGACCTGGCCGCCTTGGGCCACGCCGAGCTGCCCTTCGAGCGCGTCGTGGACGCGCTGAACGTGGACCGCACCACCGGCGCGCCGCCGCTGGCCCAGGTCATGCTGTCGTTCAACGACGCCCGGATGAACGGCGGCGCGGGCACCTTCGAGCTGCCCGAATTGGCGGTCACCCCCGTCGAAATCGACGACCCCACAGTCAAGTTCGATCTGCACCTGGTGGTCGGCGAACTCGGCGCGGACGCCGGGCTGACCGGCAATCTGCGCTACGCCACCGAGATGTTCGACGGCGCCACCGCCGCCTCGCTCGCCGAGCAGTTCGGCCGCCTGCTGGCCGCGGTGGCCGCCGACGCCTCCGTCCTGGTCGGCGATATCGACCTGCTCGGCGTCGCCGAGCGCGACCTGGTGGTGCGGGGCTGGAACGACACCGCTTTCGACGTGGACGCCGCACTCGGCCTGACCCCGGCCGCCGCCGCGGACGCCAAGACCCTGATCTCGCTGTTCGAGGAACAGGTCGCCCGCACCCCCGAGGCGATCGCCCTCACCTTCGACGGGACCAGTCTGTCCTACGCCGAGTTCGCGGGCCGGGTCCGCCAGCTCGCGCGCTGGCTGATCAGCGAGGGCGTCGGCCCGGAATCGCTGGTCGCACTGGGTATGCGCCGCTCGCTCGACCTGGTGATCGGCATGTACGCGGTGTCCGCCGCCGGCGCGGGCTACCTGCCGCTGGACCCCGACCACCCCGCCGATCGGCTCGAGTACATCCTCGAGACCGCGGACCCGATCACCGTGCTGACCTCCGGCACGGACCTGCCGCTGGACACCGCCCAGGTGCGCGTCGACCTGCTCGATCTGACCGGCATCGCCGACACCCGCATCACCGACGCGGATCGCCTTGCCCCGCTGCGGGATTCCAACACCGCCTACGTCATCTTCACCTCCGGCTCGACCGGCCGCCCCAAGGGCGTCGCGGTCAGCCACGCCGCCATCGTCAACCGCCTGGTCTGGGGCCGGTCGGCGCACGGCCTGACCGCCGCCGACGTGGTGCTGCAGAAGACCCCGATGACCTTCGACGTGTCGGTCCCGGAGTTCTTCCTGCCCTTGCAGATCGGCGCGCGCCTGGTGATCGCCAAGCCCGAGGGCCACAGCGATCCGGCGTACCTGGCCGAACTGATCGCCCGCGAGGGCATTACGGCGGCGCACTTCGTGCCGTCCATGATGACCGTCTTCGTGGCCGAGGAAGCTGCCGCGAAATGCACCTCGCTGCGGATCGTCTTCGCCTCCGGTGAGGCGCTGTCCTCGAAGCCCGCGCACCAGCTGCGCGAGCTCACCGGCGCGGAACTGCACAACCTGTACGGCCCGACCGAGGCCGCCGTCGAGGTGGCCTACCACCAGGTCACCGATGCGGACGTCGACGCCGTGCCGATCGGCCGCCCGACCTTCAACACCGAGCTCTACGTGCTGGACGCGCGCCTGCGCCCGGTCCCGGTCGGCGTCGCGGGCGAGCTGTACCTCGCCGGTGATCAGCTCGCGGCGGGCTACGTGGCCCGCCCGGGCCTGACCGCGGATCGCTTCGTGGCCAACCCGTTCGGCGACTCCGAGCGCATGTACCGCACCGGCGACCTGGTCAAGTGGAACCGTGACGGCGAGCTGGAGTACCTGGGCCGCACCGACTTCCAGGTGAAGCTGCGCGGCCTGCGCATCGAACTGGGGGAGATCGAGGCCGCGCTCACCGCGCACCCCGCGGTCGCCCAATCTGTGGTCGTGCTGCACGGCTCCGGCGCCGACGCGCAGCTGGTCGGGTACCTGGTGCCCGCCGCGGGCGCCGAGATCTCGGTACCGGCGCTGAAAGCCGAACTGGCGCAGCGACTGCCGGTCTACATGGTACCCGCCGTCCTGATGACCCTGGACTCCTTCCCGGTCAACAGCTCCGGCAAGCTGGACCGCGGCGCGCTGCCCGCCCCCGCCGCCGCCACCGCCGCCTTCCGCGCGGCCACCGGCCCCGAGGAGCGGATCGTCGCGGAGGTCTTCGCCGCCCTGCTCGGCGCCGCGCGCGTCGGCGCGGACGACGATTTCTTCTCCCTCGGCGGCAACTCGCTGATCGCCACCCAGTTGGTGGCGCGCCTGGGCAAGGCCGCGGGCGTGCGGATTCCGCTGCGCGCGGTGTTCGAGGACGCCACCGTGGCCGGGCTGGCCGCCAAGATCCGCGCGGCCGACGCCGAGATACTGGTCGAGCTGCCGCCCGTGGTGGCCCAGGAACGTGGCGAGCACATTCCGCTGTCCATCGCACAGCAGCGCCTGTGGTTCCTCAACCGGTTCGACATTCGCGACGGCTACACCATTCCGTTCGCATTGCGCCTCACCGGTTCGCTCGATGTCGAGGCGCTGCGCCAGGCGGTGGCCGACGTGGTGGACCGGCACGAGACCCTGCGCACCATCTACCCCGAGCGCGACGGCCAGGCCAGCCAGGTCATCCTGCCCGCCGGCACCCGCCTGATCGACCTGGTCGCCGAGCCGGTCACCTCCGGCGAACTGCCCGGCATGGTGGAGTCGGTGGCGCGCACCGCCTTCGACATCACCGCGGAGGTGCCGTTCCGCATCCGCCTGCTGGAGATCACCGACGAGCCGGGCACCCACCTGCTGGTCATGGTGGTGCACCACATCGCCGCCGACGGCTGGTCCTTCGGTCCGCTGACCCGCGATATCGCCACCGCCTACGTGGCCCGCTGCGCCGGCGAGACCCCGCGCTTCACGCCGATGGCCGTGCAGTACGCGGACTTCGCGCTGTGGCAGCAGGCCGCCCTCGGCTCGCCCGAGGACGCCGATTCGGTCCTGGCCCAGCAGCTCGCGCACTGGACCCGCCGCCTGCACGGCGTGCCCGACGTGCTGACCCTGCCCTCCGACCGTCCCCGTCCCGCCGTGGCCAGCGGCCGCGGCGCGGGCTTCACCGCCCGCTTCGACGCCGAATTGCATGCCGCCGTCCTCGATTTCGCCGCGCGGCAGCGGGTCACCCCGTTCATCGTGCTGCACACCGCGCTCGCGGTGGCGCTGTCGCGGCTGTCCGGCACCGGTGACATCGTCATCGGCGCGCCGGTCGCGGGCCGCGGCGACGAGGCCCTCGACGACCTGGTCGGCATGTTCGTCAACACCTTGGTGCTGCGCACCGAGGTGCGGCTGGACGCGCCCCTGGGCGAGCTGCTCACCCAGGTCCGCGACACCGACCTGACCGCCTTCGACCACGCCGTGGTGCCGTTCGAGATGCTGGTCGAAGCGGTGAATCCGGTGCGCTCCCAGGCGCACGCGCCGCTGGCCCAGGTCACCCTGACGCTGCAGAACCACGCCCGGCCCAGCGTCCAGCTGAACCGGCTGGCCATCGAGGCGCTGACCGTGGAGGCCACCGCCACCCAGTTCGACCTGGACTGGACCCTGGCCGAGACCACCGGCGCGGACGGCCTGCCCGGCGGCATCGAGGTCTACATCACCTACGCCACCGACCTTTTCGACGCCGTCACCGTCGGCGGCTTCCAGGCGGTCTTCGAGCGCGTGCTGCGCGCGCTGCTCGCCGACCCGCGCGCGGTCGCGGGCGATGTGAACATCATGTCGCGCGACGAGCGCGGCCTGCTGCTGGTGGATTACAACGCCACCGGCCACGACCTGCCGGTCGAGGTGCTGGCCGGGCTGCTCGACGCCCGCGCCGCCCAGGACCCGGACCTGGTCGCGCTGCTCTTCGAGGGCGAGACGGTCCGGTACGCGGACCTGGCCCGGCGTGCGAATCGCCTGGCCCGCCTGCTGATCTCGCAGGGCGTCGGCCCGGACGCCATCGTCGGCGTCACCGCGCACCGCTGCGTCGACATGGTCGTCGCCATGCACGCGATCGTGAACGCGGGCGCGGCCTATGTGCCGGTCGAACTGTCGTACCCGGCGGACCGCATCGCGCACATCCTCGGCACCTCCGAATCGACGCTGGTGCTGAGCGTCGGCGGCGCGACCCTGCCCGGCATCGACGGCGTGCGCGTGCTCGACGTCACCGCCGCGCGGGAAGCCGGTGAGCTGGAAGGCTTCTCGGACCAGCCGATCACCGATGCCGACCGCCTCGGCGTGCTGCACCCCGACAACCTCGTCAACGTGCTCTACACCTCCGGCTCCACCGGCCTGCCCAAGGGCGTGGCCACCAGCCACCGCTCGCTCATGAACGAGCTGCGCTGGCTCGAGGGCCGCTACGAGATCACCCGCGAGGACCGCTTCATGCAGCGCTCCCCGCTGACCTTCGACGTCTCGGTGTGGGAGGTCTTCCTCTCCGCCATCGTCGGTGCGCCGCTGATGATTCCGCGGCCCGGCCCGCTGGATCTGGACTACCTGGCCGGCATCATGCGTGAATTCGGCGTCACCATCGACGAACACGTGCCGTCGGTGCTGGCCGCCCTCATCGCCGAGGGCCACGGCGACTCCCTGAAGTCCTTCCGCCACCTGCACACCGGCGGCGAGGCGCTGCCGGTCGAGGTGATGGGCCGGCTGCGGGAACTGGTCGGCGGCAAGGTGCACAACGCCTACGGCCCGACCGAGGTCGCGATCTCGACCATCTACCACGAGTTCTCCGACGCGGACCCGGATTTCGAGGTCGCCATCGGCCGCCCCAACTGGAACACCCGCGCCTACGTGCTCGACACCCGCCTGCACCCGGTGCCGGTCGGCGTCGTCGGCGAGCTCTACCTGGGCGGTGTGCAGCTGGCCCGCGGCTATCAGGGCCGCGGCGCGCTGACCGCCGACCGCTTCATGGCCGACCCGTTCGGCATCCCCGGCGCGCGCATGTACCGCACCGGCGACCTGGTCAAGTGGAACCGCAACGGCGACCTGGTGTACCTGGGCCGCAACGACTTCCAGGTGAAGCTGCGCGGCCAGCGCATCGAACTGGGCGAGATCGAGGCGGCCCTGATGGCCCGGCCCGAAGTGGCCAACGCGGTCGTCGTGCTCGCCAAGGACACCACCGGAGCGGACTGCCTGGTCGGCTACATCTCCGGTGACCAGCTCGACGCTGAGGCGGTGCTCGAGCACGCCCGCACCCTGCTGCCGTCCTACATGGTGCCCGCCCACGTCGCGGTGCTGGACGAGATGCCGCTGACCACCGTCGGCAAGCTGGACCGCACGGCCCTGCCGCCGGTCGAGTTCACCGCCGCCACCGCGGAATTCCGGGAACCCGCCCCCGGCGCGGAAGCCACCATCGCGGCGCTGGCCGGTGACCTGCTCGGCGGCGTCACCCTCGGCGCCGACGACGACTTCTTCGCGCGCGGCGGCAATTCGCTGCTCGGCATGCGCCTGATCGCCCGCGCCAACGCGGCCCTGGGCACCGAACTGTCGGTGCGCCAGCTGTTCGAGGCCCCGACCGTGGCCGGACTGGCGGCGCTGGCCACCGGCGCGGGCACCGGCCTGCCGCTGCGGCGGATGGCGCGCCCCGAGCGAATCCCGCTGTCCCCGGTCCAGACTCGCATGTGGCTGATCAACCGCCTGGACCCGGAATCGGCGGCCTACAACCTGCCGTCCGCGGTCCGCATCACCGGCGCGATCGACACCACCGTGCTGACCGCCGCCTTCGCCGACGTGGTCGCCCGCCACGAGGCACTGCGCACCATCTACCCGTCCGACCCGGAGGGCCTCGGCTACCAGCTGATCCTGCCCGCCGAGACCGCGCCGCTGCCGCTCGAGATCCGCGACTGGGCCGACCCGGCCTGGATCGAGACCTTCGTCTCGACCGGCTTCGACGTCACCACCACCGTGCCGATCCGCGTCGCGCTGCTGCGTGAAACCGAGGACACCCACATCCTGGTGGTGGTGCAGCACCACATCGCCGGTGACGGCCAGTCGATGAATCCGCTGCTGCTCGACACCATCACCGCCTACCTGTCCCGGGCCGCCGGACACGCGCCGGAGTGGACGGAACTGCCCGTGCAGTACGCCGACTTCACGCTCTGGCAGCGGGCCACCCTGGACCTGATCGGCGCTCGCGAGCTGGAGTTCTGGACCGAGACGCTGCGCGATCTGCCCGACGAGCTGCCGCTGCCCACCGACCGCCCCCGGCCGGAGGTGGCCTCCGGGCGCGGCGCGTACCTCAACACCCACCTGGACAGTGAGCTGACCGCCGCGGTCAAGCGAATCGCGGAGGCGCACAACGTCACCCCGTTCATGGTGTGGCACGCGGCGCTGTCGGTGCTGCTGGCCCGGCTGTCGTCCAGCACCGATATCGCCATCGGCACCCCGATCGAGGGCCGCGGCAACGCCGACCTCGACGGCCTGATCGGCATGTTCGTCAACACTCTGGTGCTGCGCACCCAGGTCGACCTCGGCCGCGGCTTCGACGCGCTGCTCGCGCAGACCCGCGCGGCCGACCTGGCCGCGTTCGACCACGCCACCGTGCCGTTCGATCAGATCGTGGACGCGCTCGGGGTGCCCCGCACCCAGGCCCGCAACCCGCTGTTCACCGTGGGCCTGACCTACGTGAACCTGGAGAACCCCTCCTACTCGGTCCCCGGCCTGACCCTGGAGGGCATCGACTACGTGGCCCCGGTCGCCCGCTTCGACCTCCAGGTGACGGTGTCCGACGAGCCGGACGCCGAGGGCCGCCTGCCCATCGAATTCAACTACGCCACCGATCTTTTCGACGCCGAGACCATCGCGGCCCTCGCCGAGCGGATGGAACGCGTGCTGCGGGCGGTGGCCGCCGACGCGACCGCGCCGATCGGTGACATCGACCTGATGGACGCGGTCGAGCGCCGCGACGTCACCGAGCTGTGGGGCCGCGCGGGCGACGGTGTCGGCGAGTCCGACGACACGCTGCCGAGCCTGTTCGACGCCGCGGTGGCCGCGCACGCGGAGCGGATCGCCCTGCGATTCGGCGACGAGGAGCTCACCTACCGCGAGCTGGATGGTCGCGCGAACGCACTGGCGCGCAGGCTGATCAGCGCGGGCGCGGGCCCGGAGTCGCTGGTCGCGGTGCTGCTGCCGCGCTCGACCGAGCTGGTCGTGGCGCTGCTGGCGGTGCTCAAGACCGGCGCCGGCTACGTGCCGATCGATCCGTCCTACCCGGCGGACCGCATCGCGTACGTGCTCTCGGACGCCAAGCCCACCAGCGTGATCACCGACTCGACCCTGGAGATCGAGCAAGCGCTGGGTGGTGAAGCGGCCGCCGAGCTGAATGTCGTTCGGCTCGACGAGGATTCGCGGCAGTGGCCGGACACGCCGATCACCGCCGCCGACCGCCGCGCCCCGCTGCGGCCGGATCACGTCGCCTACGTCATCTACACCTCCGGCTCCACCGGCCGCCCCAAGGGCGTGGCCGTGGCGCACCGGAACGTGGCCCAGCTCATGGCGAACATCGTGCCCGAGTACGGTTTCGACCACGAGGACGTGTGGACGCTGTTCCACTCCTGTGCCTTCGACTTCTCGGTGTGGGAGCTGTGGGGTCCGCTGCTCTACGGCGGCACACTGGTGGTCGTCGACTACTTCGTGTCGCGCTCGCCGCAGCAGCTCCTCGAGCTGCTGCGCCGCGAGCGGGTCACGGTCTTCAACCAGACGCCCTCGGCGTTCTACCAGCTCGCCGAGGCGGACCGGGTCGCCGACAGCGACCTGCCGGACCTCTCGCTGCGGCTGGTCATCCTCGCCGGTGAGGCGCTCGAACTGCGCCGCCTCTCGGATTGGGTTGCCCGCCACGGTGATACCACGCCGCAGCTCGCGAACATCTACGGCATCACCGAGACCACCGTGCACGTGTCGCAGCGGACGCTGGATGCCGAGACCATCGCCTCCGCCACCGGTTCGGTGATCGGCACCGCGATCGACGGTTTGCACGTGTACGTGCTCGACGAGCGACTGCACCCGGTGCCGGTCGGCGTCGCGGGCGAGTTGTACGTCGCCGGCCCGCAATTGGCGCGCGGCTACCTGGGCCGCCCCGACCTGTCGGCCGCCCGCTTCGTGGCGAGCCCGTTCGGTGCGCCGGGCGAGCGGCTGTACCGCTCCGGTGACGTGGTCCGCTGGAACCGCGCGGGCGAGCTCGAATACGTGGGCCGCGCCGATGATCAGGTCAAGGTGCGCGGTTTCCGGATCGAGATCGGCGAGATCGAGTCCGCGGTGCTGGCTCAGCCCGGTGTCGCGCAGACCGCGGTCATCGTGCGCGAGGACCAGCCGGGCGATTTGCGGATCGTGGCGTACCTGGTGCCCGACGCGGCGAACCGCGACACGGATACGGACGGCGTCGCCCTCGCGATCGACGCGATCCGCGAGGGCGCGGCCGACCTGCTGCCGTCCTACATGGTCCCGTCGGCGTTCGTGGTGGTGGACTCGATCCCGTTGACCGTCAACGGCAAACTGGATCGCCGCGCGCTGCCGAAGCCCGAATTCCGCACCGCCGAGTTCATCGCGCCGCGCACCGAGGCCGAGCACACGGTCGCCGAGGTCCTCGCCGCCGTACTCGGCATCGAGGACGGGGAGCGGGTCGGCATCGCCGACGACTTCTTCGCCCTCGGCGGCAACTCGCTCACCGCGACCCAGCTGGCGGCGCGCCTGAGCGCCGCGTTCGGCGCCCAGGTGCCGGTGCGGGCGGTCTTCGAGCACACCACGGTCGAGGCGCTGGCCGC
>NZ_JBSGCY010000174.1:0-11998 GCF_053602115.1 Nocardia sp. NPDC004582
CGCGTCCGCGGGCACCCGGCGCAGCAGCCAGGTCAGGTCCGCGGCATCCAGCACCCCGGGCTCGGCCACCCAGGTGAGCGGTGCGCGCGGGGCCAGGCGCGCCAGCACGGCGTTGGTCCGCTCGCGGTCGGCCGGTTCGGTGTCGGCGTCGAAAACCACCAGGGCATCGGCGAATTCGACCTGGCCGACGGCCAGCTGGGCCATGGTGCGCTCGTCCTCGACGGTGGCGTGGCCGCGTTCGGCCAGGGTCTCGTCACCGGTGGCGTCGGCCAGCCAGTCGCGAGCGTCGACACAGGTGAGGACGGCATCGATCCGCACCGAGCGCCCGGCCGGGCCGTCGACCCGCCCGGCCACCCCGGTCACCACCACGCCATCGATCGCCTGACAGACGGCCTCCGCCTCGAAGGCCGGATCCAGCGCGAGCACGACGCGCCGCACCGACTCGCGCTCGGCGAGCAGGCAGAGGTACGGCAGCAGGTCGGCGCGCAGTGTGCAGGAGACGCACCCGTGCGCGAGTTCCAGCACCGTGACGCTCTCCCGGCCGTCCATGCCGACGACGCGGCGCACCACGCCCTCGCGCAGTTCGCTCAGGTCGTGGCGGACCACGACGGTTCCGGGCCCGGCCCCGAGCAGGCGGGCGGCCTGTTCCACCCCGTCGGCCGCGCGTCCGGGGAGTCCCGCGAGGACGAGCACAGGCTTGCGTTGGGACGCCACCGGTCCCCCTTTCGACAATGATTTTCAATTACCGGGGAGCCAATGTACCGTGGAATAAGTTCGTTGTCGAAAACGATTGTCACTATCGTCCACCCCGAAGGGAGCGCCCATGTCGGCCATCTGCCAGGTCACCGGCCGCAAGCCGGGCTTCGGCAAGTCCGTATCGCACTCGCATACCCGGACCAACCGACGCTGGGACCCCAATATCCAGCGCAAGACCTACTACCTGCCCAGCGAGGACCGGCGCATCACACTGCGGGTCTCGGCCAAGGGCATCAAGGTCATCGACCGCGACGGCATCGAAGCGGTCGTCGCTCGCCTGCGCGCCGCCGGCGAGAAGATCTGAAAGGAAGACCATGGCCTCGAAATCGACCGACATCCGGCCCGTCATCAAGCTGAAGTCCACCGCCGGGACCGGCTACACCTACGTCACGCGCAAGAACCGGCGCAACGATCCCGACCGGATGGTCCTGAAGAAGTACGACCCGGTCGCCCGCAAGCACGTCGACTTCCGCGAGGACCGGTGACATGGCGAAGAAGTCCAAGATCGCCAAGAACGAAGAACGCAAAGTAATCGTGGAACGCTGGGCCGGACGGCGCGCGGAACTCAAGGAGATCATCCGCAAACCGACCAGCAGCGACGCCGAACGGGCGGCCGCACAGTCCGCCTTACAGCGAATGCCGCGCGATGCCAGTCCGGTACGATTGCGCAATCGGGACGCCGCGGACGGACGCCCACGCGGCCATCTCCGCAAGTTCGGCCTCTCGCGCGTGCGCGTTCGCGCGATGGCCCATCGAGGAGAGCTGCCCGGTGTGCACAAATCGAGCTGGTAAGCATCCACCATTCGTTGACAACGACACCGCGTGAGTGAGGAACCGCTGACATGGCAGTGAAGCGAGCACCGTCGAAGAAGATGCGGGCCGAGCAGGCCCGCCGCCCGAAGAAGAACCCCCTCATCGCGGCCGGCGTCGAAACCGTCGACTACAAGGACGTGAACCTGCTCCGCACGTTCATCTCCGACCGCGGCAAGATTCGCAGCCGCCGCGTCACCGGGCTGACCCCGCAGCAGCAGCGCCAGGTCGCCGTGGCCGTGAAGAACGCCCGCGAAATGGCCTTGCTGCCCTTCACGAGCCGGTAGCTCGCGGAACGAAAGTCCGAGGGCTGAAACAACTCTCGGGCTCGCAGGGGTATCCCCTGAAACCCCTTGGGGTGCGGCGGCGCCGGCGTGGCCCCTGGCTGCTCGAAGCCATCGGCGAGCACGTCAGCGTCGGGCGGCCCACCCCGCGCTCCCCAAACCTGAGGCCCCCGAGTGCACAAGCACTCGGGGGCCTCATTTCTCGTTCACGTAGCGGAAGCCGCGATTACGGGATGGTCAGCACCTGGCCGGGCTGGATGAGGTCCGGGTTGTCGACGCCGGAGGCGTTGGCGATCTCCTGGTATCGGTTGCCGTCGCCGTAGAAGCGCTCGGCGATGGCCCACAGGGTGTCACCCGGCTCGACGGTGTAGGTCTGGGCGGCCGGCGGCGGCGGGGGCACGTCCTCGACCGCGGCGGCCTGGGTCTGGACCGGCTCCGGAGCCGGCAGCGGGTTGTCGGTGTTGGTGCCCGACGACCACAGCGAACCGCCGTCGGAGCCGTACAGCACCACATTGCGGTCGGCCTGCACGACCAGGCGCTCCGCGCTCTTGCCATTGGTCTCGGTGGACCATGCGGCGCCGTCCTCCTTGTAGAGGACGAAGTTGCCGTCATCCTGCAGGGTCGCCCGGACGACGCCCTGTCCGTTGGTGCCGGAAGCCCATTCGACCTTGCCGCTCGGGTCGGACAGCACCAGGTTGCCATCATCTTGCAGAGTCAGGGTGTACGCGCCGCCTTGCAGCGACTGACCACGACCGAGTTCTTCGCCGACCTTCAACGAGTCGCCCACGGTGCGTCCTTTCGGGAGGGGGGAACATGAGATAAGACGATGTCGCGGAACTGCATTCGCACATCTGGTGATGACACTACCGAGTGTTCCCCCGTCACCGCATCGTTACGCGCCGGATCTGCGAAGATTTCGGCGTGTCTTCGCCAGAAGTTCGCCAGTGGGTCGTAACGGGAGCTTCGGACCGGTCGTGCATACGGGGGACATTAGGGTGTCAGCCATGTACGGGATACGGGGACGCCACCTGATCGCTGGCGCCGCAGCCACTTTGATCGGGCTCACCATCACCGCCTGCGGACACTCCGCCGACAGTGGCGGTTCGACGACCAGCACGGGCGCGACCAGCACCGCGGCCGCCCCCACCGAATCTCAGAACGGACAAACCGGACGTGCATTCACGGCCGACCCGAGCATCGTGAGCCCGCACGGCATTCCGTTCGACAGCTGGACCCGCGTCGCCCCCGACAAGATCGCCGTGAACTTCCAGACCGGCTCCCCCGAGTGCTACGGCGTGGACGCCACCGTGACCGAGACCTCGTCCACCGTCACCGTCGAGCTGCGGTCCGGCACCAGAGCCGACGCGGTGGGCAAGATGTGCACCATGATCGCCGTGTTCGGCAACCTGGAAGTGCCGTTGAAGGCGCCGCTGGGCGATCGGAAAGTCCTGAGCGCCACATAATCCCGCGCATGCGACAGGGCCCGGACCGCCATGCGATCCGGGCCCTGTCCCGATTACGCGGTACCGCCGCGAACCTCCGTCACCGCACGCTCAGTGCGCGAAGTGCCGGGATCCGGTGAGGTACAAGGTGACTCCGGCCTCACGGCACAGCTCGATGGTGTCCTTGTCGCGGATCGAACCGCCCGGGTGCACGATGGCGCGCACGCCCGCCGCGACCAGGATCTGCGGCCCGTCCGAGAACGGGAAGAACGCGTCCGAGGCCGCCACCGAACCCTTGGCCCGCTCCCCGGCCCGCTCCACCGCCAGCTTGCAGGAGTCGACCCGGTTGACCTGGCCCATGCCGACCCCGACGGCCGCGCCGTCGTCGGCCAGCAGGATGGCGTTGGACTTCACGGCACGGCAAGCGCGCCAAGCGAATTCGAGGTCGCGCAGGGTGGCCTCGTCGGCCGCCTCACCCGCGGCCAGGGTCCAGTTGGCGGCGCTGTCGCCCGCGGCGTCGAGGATGTCGCGGTCCTGCAGCAGCACGCCGCCGCTGACCGGACGCAGCTCCGCGCCCTTGCGCTGGGCCGGCTCGGCCACCAGCACGCGCACGTTCTTCTTGCGCGCCAGCACCTCGACCGCGCCATCGGCGTAGGACGGGGCCACGATGACCTCGGTGAAGATCTCGGCGACCTGCTCGGCCATCTCGACCGACACCTCACGGTTGGCCGCGATCACACCGCCGTACGCGGAGACCGGGTCGGTGGCGTGCGCCTTGCGGTGCGCCTCGGCGATATCGGCGCCGACGGCGATGCCGCACGGGTTGGCGTGCTTGATGACCGCCACGGCCGGGGCGTCGAAGTCGTAGGCGGCGCGCCAGGCGGCGTCGGCGTCGGTGTAGTTGTTGTACGACATCTCCTTGCCGTGCAACTGCTGCGCCTGCGCCAGCCCCCGCGGGCCGCCCTGGTTGGTGTACAGCGCGGCGGCCTGATG
The DNA here is from genome assembly GCF_053602115.1 of Nocardia sp. NPDC004582. Lineage (NCBI taxonomy): Bacteria > Bacillati > Actinomycetota > Actinomycetes > Mycobacteriales > Nocardiaceae > Nocardia > Nocardia sp. NPDC004582. The sequence continues at coordinate 4,286 of NZ_JBSGCY010000174.1, forward strand.
CGGGTTCTCGCCGTAGCGCAGCACGTCCTCACGCTGCCAGGTGCCGCCGATCCACTCCGGGAACTGCTGCGCGGCATCGGATTCCGGCGCGACGGCCGGGACCGCGACACTGGTCATCCAGCCGGCGACGGCCACATCGTAGGTGGCGGTGTGCTGGAAAGCCTTGGCGGCCAGGGCGGTCCGCTCGGCGAGGGTGAAACCACCCTGCGCCACGGCGGCGATCACCTCGGCGTAGTCGCCGGTGTTCACGACCACCGCGACCGACGGGTGGTTCTTGGCGGCGGCGCGCACCATGGACGGGCCGCCGATGTCGATCTGCTCGACGCACTCGTCGACGCTCGCGCCCGAGGCCACGGTCTGGGTGAACGGGTACAGGTTCACCACGACGAGCTGGAAGGCCTCGACACCGAGCTCGACGAGCTGGTCGACGTGCTCCTCCTTGCGGGTGTCGGCCAGGATGCCGGCGTGCACGCGCGGGTGCAGCGTCTTGACCCGGCCGTCCAGGGTCTCCGGGAAACCGGTCAGGTCTTCGACTTTGGTGACCGGGATGCCGGCGTCGGCGATCTTGCCGGCGGTCGAACCGGTGGAGACCAGCTCCACGCCCGCCTGGTGCAGACCGGTAGCCAGTTCGATCAGACCGGTCTTGTCGTAGACGCTTACGAGGGCCCGCTTGATCGGCTTGCGTTCACTCACCGGAGAACTCGCTCATCTGGGATAACTGCCTTTCGTCCATCGGAGACAATGCCTCGGGTAGCGACGGCGGCGACGGTCTCCGCCAGCAGCCGGCGCTCCACGACCTTGATGCGCTCGTGCAGGGTCGCCTCGTCGTCATCGGGCAGCACGGTGACCGCCTCCTGCGCCAGGATCGGCCCGGTGTCGATGCCCGAATCGACCAGGTGCACGGTCGAACCGGTCACCCGCACGCCATAGGCGAGCGCGTCCCGCACCCCGTGCGCGCCGGGGAACGCGGGCAGTAGCGCGGGATGGGTATTGATGATGCGACCGCCGAAACGGTCCATGAAAGCCGGGCCCAGGATCTTCATGAAGCCCGCCGACACCACCAGATCGGGCGCGAAGGCGGCCACGATCTCGGTCAGCGCCCGATCCCATTCGGCGCGGTCGGCGAACTCGCCCAGCGCGACCTTGAACGAGGAGATGTCGAACGCCTCGGCGTGCTCGACCGCGGCGCAGTCGCGGTCCACGCCGACGGCGACCACCTGCGCCGGATAGCCCGGCTGCCGGGTCGCTTCCAGCAGGGAACGCAGCAGGGACCCGGTGCCGGAGGCGAGCACCACGACGGACGCTGGTGCGGTCGGCGGCAACATCGGGGCGGGCGTGGACGTCAGCGCACTACTCCCTGTCGATCGGGGCGGGGAAAGGACAGCGGGAAAGCTATCCGCCGACCAACAGCCTAACGACCGCGCACCGGCTACTTGTCCGGCAGGTCACCCTCTACCACTTCCGCGTCGACGATGTCGGGGTTGTCGGCGGATTTCACACCGGCGGCGGGGGCGTCGTCGTCCTGGTCGTCGACCAGTTCGGCGTCCAGGGCGTCGTCGAGGTCCTCGTCGTCGTACCAGCCGCTCTCGGCGTGGTGGCCGGAGTCGGCGGCGGGGTCGTCCTCGCCGGGTTCGTCGTCGTAGTCGTCGTACTCGTCGTCGTAGTCGTCGTCGGCATAGTCGCCTTCGGCGTAGTCGTCCTCGTACTCGTCGTCCGCGTACTCGTCACCGTCGTCCGCGTAGTCGTCGTACTCGTCGTCCGCGTACTCGTCGTAGGCCACGGCGGTCGCCGCGGCCGGGCCGCCGAACCAGCGCGCGCCGAGCAGGCCCACGTACCCGGCGACCGCGATCCACACGAACACCAGCACCGCGCCCAGCGCGGTCGGCCCGATCCGGCCGAAGGTCCCGAGCTCGCCACCGGCCAGCGCGCCCAGCAGCGCCATGACCACGGCCGCGACCCCGGCGGCGGTCAGCGTCGCCCAGGGCGCGGTCGCCCGATCCCGGGAGGTGCGACCGCATTCCAGCCCCGCCAGCACGCCGATCGCCGCGGGCGCCAGCAACAGCACCAGCCACCACAGCGCCACCGGACCCGACGGCACCGCCGCCACCACCGGCACCGCGGGCACCGGCGCGCCGTCGATCGCGAACAGACTCAACGATCCCGGGCCGATCCGGACCTGCCCGCCGACCAGCAGGCTCACCCCGTCGACCGCGATATTCGGCAGGTAGGCCAGCGACAGCAGGGTCAAACCCAGTGCGCCGGAGACGCTTCCGGCCGCCGCGTGATAGGTGTCGCCGATCCGGGACCAGTGCGCCAGGAACGACACCACGGTCAGCACGGCCGCGGCCGCCAGCAGCCGGCCCGCGGCCAGCGCACCCGCCCGGGCGCCGGGAACCACCCAGTCCGGCAGCGGAATCGGCAGCAGATCGGCGAACTCGCGCCAGCGCCGCGCACCGATGCCGGCCATCGCGGCCAGCAGGTTCAGCCAGGCGACCCAGGCGAACGCGGCGAGAGTGTCCGGCGGCTGCAACGGCACCAGGGCCGCCGCGTCCTCGGCGACCGCCAGGCAGACCGCGGTGATCAGCAACGGACCGCCCACCGCCGCGCCCAGCACCCAGCCCAGATCCCGGATCTCGCAGTCGGAGTCGGCGGCCTGGGCGCTGTCGCGGGCCACCAGCCACAACATCAGGAAGGTCGGCAGCAGCGGCCACAGGCCGATCCCGGTCTTGCCGATGACCAGCGGAACCTGATGCACCGCAAGCCAGCTCGCGGCGATCGCCCCGGACGAGCCGCCCATGCCGCCGCCGGCCGCGAACAGCGTGGCGTACACCAGGATGAAGATGATCAGCAGGGTGATGGCCGACGCGCGCGCCGCCACCAGCATCAGGACCCGCGCGAATTCCGGGGTGAGCGAACCGAATCCCCCGCCGCCGCCCCCACCCCGCTGCCGCACCGGCGGCCGTCGCGGCGCCCGCAGGTCGGGGTCGCTCAGGCGAGCCAGGGCAGTTCTCGGGGCACTCATGGACAACCAGCGTGGCAGCATCTCGGAAACCGTAGGGTCAGGCGCGCCGGGAGAGCGGCGCGCGGGCAAAGAGAACGGCCCCCGGTGGGATACCGGAGGCCGCACCTGTGACGCGGAAACTACTTGTCGTCCTGGCCCGGACGGAAGGCGCGGGTGGCGTCCGCGGCCGGATCGGCCGCCTGCTCACCACCGAACGGCTGCGCCGGGCGCTGCGGCTGGCCGCCGAAGTGCTGGGTCGCGTCGGCGCTGCCCGCGGGCTGCTGCTGCGGCGCGCCCGGGTAGGACGGCTGCTGGCCGAACGACGGCTGCGGCTGCTGACCGTAACCGGGCTGCTGCTGACCGTAGGTCGGCTGCGAACCGGTGCCGTAGCCCGCGGGCTGCTGACCGTACCCGGCCTGCTGGCCGTACGACGGCTGCTGACCGTAGCCGGGCTGGGCGGCGGGCTGGCCGAAGGACTGCTGCGGCTGCTGACCGTAGCCGCCCTGCTGGCCGAACGACGGCTGCTGGTAGGACTGCGGGCCGGTCTGGCTGAACGGCTGCTGCGGCTGCTGCTGGCCGAAACCGCCCTGCGGCGTGGCCGGTTTCGGCTCCGGCGCCTTCACGATGCCTGCCTCGAACAGCAGCGCCAGCACCGCGATCACGGCCTGCACGAACGACAGGAACAGGATCACCCAGCCGCCCCACTTCAGCGTCATGCCGTCGCCGAGGCTGAAGGAGCCGAACAGGACGGCCAGGAACGCGCCCAGCGAGGCCGCCGCCACCAGGCCGGTGTTGCCGGTCTGCTTGGGCAGCAGGGACAGCCCGGCCACCAGGCCCGCGATCAGCAGGATCGTCACCAGGGCCGCGGAACCCGCGCTCTCGAACAGGCTGAAGGTGGTGTCACCGCCGACCCGGGTGTTGCCGATCTCGACGGCCTTGGTGCCGACGTAGGGCGCGAAGCCCAGCAGGAAGTTGAGGACGCCGAGCGCGGCGACGCCGACGGTCAGGAAGAAGGGCAGCCCCTTGCCCGCAACAGGCGAGGTTCCCGAACCGGCCGCGGGAGCGCCCGCGCCGAATCCGGAACCGGAGGAAGGCGTCGGCTGGGGCGCGTTGTATCCCGAGCCCCCGGTCGGGTAAGCCATGTCGTCGTCTCCTATCGAGTCGTTCACGAACCTCCACCGACGCTACTGCACGCAGCGGCCGGTGGCAGCATCTACCACCACCCGTGCCGCTACCGCAATAGCCGATTCGGCGCGGTACCCGACCGCTGTACCCGCGCCCGCCCACCCCCAAACGCCCCGCGGCCGACGCGTTCCTCACACCCCCGTGAATCACGAAGGCCGCCTGTCGAATTCGACAGGCGGCCTTCGTAGTCAACCGTCGGGAGGATGTGGACCCACGGCCCCGCGCCGGCACCAGCCGGGCACCGCCACCTCCGGCAGCGGACACCACCCCGCACTTCTCGGGTTGTGCCCCGCTGTCGCCAGACAGCGGGGCACGAGAACCATCAAGCGCTGATGGAAGCCTTCTCCAGGATCTCGCGCGCCAGGGCGGCGGTCTCGGACGGGGTCTTGCCGACCTTCACGCCCGCGGCCTCGAGGGCGTCCTTCTTGGCCTGGGCGGTACCGGCGGAGCCGGAGACGATGGCGCCGGCGTGGCCCATGGTCTTGCCCTCCGGGGCGGTGAAGCCCGCGACGTAGCCGACGACCGGCTTGGTGACGTTGGCCTGGATGTAGGCCGCGGCCCGCTCCTCGGCGTCGCCGCCGATCTCGCCGATCATGACGATGAGCTTGGTCTCCGGGTCCTTCTCGAACGCCTCGATGGCGTCGATGTGGGTGGTGCCGATGACCGGGTCGCCGCCGATGCCGATGGCGGTGGAGAAACCGAAGTCCCGCAGCTCGTACATCATCTGGTAGGTCAGGGTGCCCGACTTGGAGACCAGGCCGATCGGGCCCTTGCCCGCGATGTTGGCCGGGGTGATGCCGACCAGCGACTCACCCGGGGTGATGATGCCGGGGCAGTTCGGGCCGATGATGCGGGTCTTCTGGCCCTTCTCCACGTTGTAGGCCCACGCGTAGGCGGTGTCCTGCACCGGGATGCCCTCGGTGATGACCACGAGCAGCGGGATCTCCGCGTCGATGGCCTCGATGATGGCGTCCTTCGAGAAGGCCGGGGGAACGAACGCGATGGAGGTGTCGGCGCCGGTCTTCTCCATGGCCTCGGCCACGGAAGCGAACACGGGGAGCTCGACGGTGTTGCCGTCCTTGTCCACGTGCGACACGGTGGTGCCGGCCTTGCGGGCGTTGACACCGCCGACCACGTTGGTGCCCGCCTTCAGCATCAGGGCGGTGTGCTTGGTGCCCTCACCACCGGTGATGCCCTGGACGATGACCTTGTTGTCCTTGTTCAGGAAGATAGACATGTGGGTTCGTGTCCTTACTTGGCGGCGGCCAGTTCGGCGGCCTTGTCGGCGCCTTCGTCCATGGTCTGAGCGAGAGTCACCAGCGGGTGGTTGAAGTCGGCGAGGATCTTGCGACCCTCCTCGACCTTGTTGCCGTCCAGGCGCACGACCAGCGGCTTGTTGGCCTCGGCGCCCAGGGTGTTGAGGGCGCCGACGATGCCGTTCGCGACCGCGTCACAGGCGGTGATGCCGCCGAAGACGTTCACGAACACGGACTTGACCTGGGCGTCGCCCAGGATCACGTCGAGGCCGGCGGCCATGACGGCCGCCGAGGCGCCGCCACCGATGTCGAGGAAGTTGGCGGGCTTCACGCCGCCGTGGTTCTCACCGGCGTACGCGACGACGTCGAGGGTCGACATGACCAGACCGGCGCCGTTGCCGATGATGCCGACCTCACCGTCGAGCTTGACGTAGTTGAGGTCGTTCTCCTTGGCCTTGAGCTCGAGCGGGTCGGTGGCGTCGACGTCCGCGAACTCGGCGTGGTCGGCGTGGCGGAACTCGGCGTTCTCGTCCAGGGTGACCTTGCCGTCGAGGGCCAGGATCTCGTCGTTGGGGGTGCGCACCAGCGGGTTGACCTCGACCAGGGTGGCGTCTTCCTTGATGAAGACTTCCCACAGCTTCTGGATGGTGACCGCCGCGGCATCCAGGATGTCGGCCGGCAGGTGGCCCTGCTCGGCAATGCTGCGCGCGAAGGCCAGGTCCACGCCCTTGACCGCGTCGACCGGCACCTTGGCCAGACGATCCGGCTTGGTGGCGGCGACCTCTTCGATCTCCATGCCGCCCTCGACCGAGCACATGGCCAGGTAGGTGCGGTTGGAGCGGTCCAGCAGGAAGGAGATGTAGTACTCCGCCGCGATGTCCTTGGCCTCGGCGACCAGGACCTTCTTGGTGATGTGGCCCTTGATGTCCAGGCCCAGGATGTTGGTCGCGTGGGTGAACGCGTCGTCCGGGGTGGCGGCGTACTTCACGCCACCGGCCTTGCCGCGGCCACCGACTTTGACCTGCGACTTGATCATCACCGGCTTGCCGATTTCTTCCGCGATCGCACGGGCGTCCTCGGCCGAGTCCGTGACGCGGCCCTCCGACGAAGGCACTCCGTGCTTCACGAAGAGTTCCTTCGCCTGATATTCGAAGAGATCCATGTACTCACCGTCTCGTCTGCGTTGTTGTGACAACGTCTTGGTTGGCGGCCCGTCGTCGGAGGCGGGTCGGCTCGGACTCTAATCAGTCACATGGAGCGGAAATCAGCCGCATACAGCCTAAGTGGCGCAGGTCACGGGATTGTCTCCGGGAGTGGAAAACCCCTCGTCAATGCTACTGACGGGTAGCTTGTTGGCCCGGCGCCAGGTTGAGCCCGCGAATCCCGGAGAGTGACACTGGCTACTACGTGGCGTAGTTGACAAACCTCACTCGGTTACCCAAGGCACAGTGAGCGCATTCCGGACGAATCAGTGATGAATGTCACAGCAGTGTGTCGAACCAGGTCCATCGCTTGCTGAGCCGCAATCGTTTCGTTACCGTCGTTGCGGTCGATGTCACAACCCGGTCACGGACAGGAGGACGGCAGGCTTTGAGCGACAGCTCGTTCCCTTCGCAGCACCGGCCCCGCCGCGGCCACCGCTATCGCGAGGACGCGGATAATTCCGGCGGCGCAACGACATTCGATGCCCCCGTCAGCACCCACAGCGCGGTCGCCCATGGCGACTGGGACGCGACCCAGGCCTGGAACGGCGGTGCCCAGTGGGACCAGCCCGCCCAGCCGTGGGAGCCGCCCGCGCAGCCGTGGAACCAGCAGGCGCAGTGGGATCCCCAGGCCCAGTGGCAGTCCGACGCCGACTGGAACGGCGGCGCACAGTGGGGTGAGCCCCAGCAGCAGTGGGACCAGTCCCCGCAGTGGCAGCAGGCCGAATCCGACGATTGGCAGGCCGAGCCGAACTGGGACTACAACGCCCAGACCACGGTGAACGGCTGGGCCGCACCGAATCCCACCGATTGGGCGCCGCAGTCGCGGACCAACTGGGATCCGACCGCGGACCCGACCCCCTCCGACAACTACCGACCGGTCTACACCTTCAAGACCGCGTCCGGTGCGAAGCTCCAGTTCTCCGGCGACGGCGCCCGCGTCGATCACGGCGCCTTCGACGACTACGCGGACGACGACGAGCGTCCCACCCGGTCCGGCGGCAAGCGCCGCGCCGGCGGCTCCCACCGCCTACCCGCCCCGCCCGCCGAGCTCAAGGGCCGGGCGGCC
>NZ_JBSGCY010000175.1:0-11854 GCF_053602115.1 Nocardia sp. NPDC004582
GGTACCTGCTGCAGCAGACATCGACCTTCGTCGGTGCGGCACTCGCGGTCGGGTTGTTCTACTACATCGGCCGCCGTCGAGTGAGGGGGAGCCCTCGCATGGACCGGTGTCAGGGGTGCGGGGCCCGCGGGTTCCCGCAGTCGTGACGCCAGAGTGACCGGCCCACCCCCGCGTTCCAGTGCCCGGGCGCGGTGGTGGGCCTGTCGCGTGCGCGCGGCGGGTCAGCGGGCGGTGAAGCCGCCGTCGACGGCGAGGGCCGCGCCGGTGATGAAAGACGCCTCGTCGCTGAGGAGATAGGCGCAGAAGGCGGCGATCTCGTCGGGGCGGGCGATGCGGCCCAGCGGGTGCAGGGCGGCGATGGCGGCCTCGCCTTCCGGGGTGGCGCCCATGGAGTTCCGGAAGGCCGGGGTGTCGACCGCGCCCGAGACCAGGGCATTGACCCGGATGGACCGCTCGGCCGCCTCCAGGGCGACCGCGCGGGTCAGGCCCACCACGCCGTGTTTGGCGGCCACGTACGGCGCGACCTGCGCCATGCCGACCACACCCAGGTTGGAGGCATTGTTGAGGATCGCGCCCCCGCCGGTGGCCGCGAGCGCCGGAACCTGATGGCGCAGGCCGTAATAGACGGCGGTCAGGTTCAGTTCGAGGTCGGCGCGCCAGCCCGCCGCGTCGATGTCCTGCACCGGCCCGAAGGCGTTGACCGCGCCCGCGTTGTTGAAAGCCGCGTCCAGGCGGCCGAATTCGGTGACGGCCGCGGCGGTGAGGCGTTCCACGTCGGCTTCGACGGTGACGTCGGTGGGCACGAACAGCGCCCGTCCGCCCGCGGCGCGAATCTCCTCGGCCACGCGGTCGCCGGCTTCCTTGCCGCGCGCGCCGAGCACCACGGACCCGCCCTCGGCGGCGATCCGCCGGGCCACGGCCGCGCCGACTCCCGAGGTGGCGCCGGTGATCAGGACGACCTTGGATTCGAACCGGGTCATGACTGTGTCTCCTTGCGGTAGAGCGGATTTCGTTGACATGTCATAGTCAACGCCGCGCGGAGACCGGCCGCTGGCGGAAAACGGCCGTCACGCTTGATGTGTCATGTAATTAGGAGATCAGGCGGGCGCGAGCAGATCGGGCAGCTCGTCGAGGCTGTCGATGACCGTGGCCCGCGCCGCGTCGGGCAGCTCGGCGGTCAGGTACCCCCACGGCCCGCGGCGGATCAGCACCGGCCGCATGCCCGCCGCCAGCACCGGCAGTACATCGTTGTCGACGCGGTCGCCGACGTAGCAGATCTCGCCGGGCTCGACCCCCGCCACCTCCGCGACCTTCGCGAAGAACTTGGGATCCGGCTTCTCCAGCTCCCATTCGGCCGAGGTGTAGACCGCGTCCACCGGCAGATCCATGCGCTCGAGCGCCGACTTCGCCTGCGGCGGCTGGTTTCCCGCGATGATCACGGTGATCCCGCGGCGCTGCAGTTCGCGCAGCGCGCGGCGCACGTCCGGGTAGAGGTCGTCGGCGTCGAAGTTGTTGCGCAGGCTCGCGGGTTCCTCGGCGGCCCAGGCCGCTTGCTCGGCCTCGAGGTCGAGGTCGGGCCAGAGCAGGGCGAAGGCGTCGGTGAGGGGACGTCCGGTGGCCGCCATACCACCGATGACACCGAGGAACGCGAAGCGCGGCACGCCGAGCCGGTCGGCCCAGCGGCACCAGATGCGCGTCTCGTCGATCAGTGTCTCGCCCACATCGAATACCGCAGCCTTGATCATTCGCCCAGCGTATCGGGCGGGTGGTCAGTGCCTGGCGTTGAGGAAGCCGATGGCGGTCGCGCCCCACCAGCAGATCTGTGACGTCACCCCGGTGGCCGCGCCCCACGCCAGCAGCCGCGGAGTCAGCGGAAGGTCGCCGCGCGCCGACAGCCGGCGGTTGAGGGAGTAGGCCTGAATTCCGTTGAGCGTCAGCGCCAGGACCAGCGCCAGTTTGGTGCGGGTCATGGTGGAGGACAAGTCGGGTTCCAGCACGCAGCCGCTGGCCACCAGCCCGGCCAGGCCCAGCCAGATCGGGACGTGCAGGCGGCTCACCGCGCGCAGGGCGGACGCGAGGTCGAGCCGGCCCGCGGCCCAGCGCAGGACGAACGAGTCGGCGGTGAGCACGCCGCCGAATCCCACCACCAGCGAGGCGAGGTGGACGAATACGCCGCCGGTGTGGACGGCCGGGCTCGCGGTGACGTGGGCCGCGATCCAGAGGGCGGCGGTCAGCGCACCGGTGGCGAGCAGCGCGTACGCGGCGGTGGCGCCCCAGGAGTCCCGCGGGATGCCCGCTGTCCCGGTGAGCTGCCGGGTGCCGCTGATCTGGAGCATGTCGAGCCTTCTATTAGGTAAGGAAAGCCTAATTTACTGACTCGGCCGGTGCGGTGGCAAGTCGGCGACGATCGCGCCGCGACCGGCGTCGGGGCACACTGGGGTGAGTTGTGCACACGGGAGGGGAAGCCTGATGGACGCCAGAATCCGGGGGACGGTCATGCCGGTGCTCGAGGTCGCGCTCGACCCCGGCGACAGCCTCATCGCCGAAGCGGGCCAGCTGTCGTGGATGACCGAGAGCATCCGCCTCAACACCTCCACCCGGGCCGCGGCCGGCGGCGTCTTCGGCGCGGTCCGCCGGGCCATGGCCGGGGCGGGCCTGTTCATGACCGAGTACACCGCCCACCGTCAGCCGGGCAGCGTGTCCTTCGCGGCGAAACTCCCGGGCCAGATCCTGCCCGTGCAGATCGGCAAGGACCGTGAATACCTGGTCCACCGGCACGGATTCCTCTGCGCCGCAGGCGATGTCCGGGTGGCGCTGAGCTTCCAGCGGCGCCTGGGCGCGGGCATCTTCGGCGGGACCGGCTTCACCCTGCAGCGGCTCAGCGGTGCGGGCTACGCCTGGGTGGAGCTCTCCGGCGAGGTGATCACCTACGACCTGGCCCCCGGCGAGACCCTGCGCGTCCACCCCGGCCACGTCGGATTGTTCGACGCCTCGGTCGATTTCGACATCACCATGATGAAGGGCATCCGCAATGTCCTCTTCGGCGGTGACGGCCTGTTCCTCGCCGCCCTCACCGGCCCCGGCCGGGTCTGGCTGCAATCGCTGACCATCACCAACCTCGCCCACTCCCTCATCCCCTACCTGCCGTTCCCCGAGCCTGGGAACCAGACTCGTTGAGCGGAACGCGGATTCGAGTGAAGTCGTGGGAGGTGCCGGTCAGGCGGTGAGTTCGAGCGGGAGGGCGGCGGTGGCGTAGCGGTCCAGCGCCACCTCGGCCAGCAGCGGGTGGGCGCCGATCGTCTCGGCGTGCCGGACCAGCGGCAGGGTGTCACGCAGGCGGTCGGTGAGCAGGCCCGGGGCCAGGAACCAGGGGGCGACCAGGATGCGTTCGGCCCCGCGCGCCCGCAGCCGGGCGAAGGCCTTGTCGACCGTGGGTTGCGTGGTGGCGAAACAGATTTCGGTGTCCCAGCCGGTCATGGCGGTGAGCAGGCGCGCCACGTCGCCGGTGCGGGTATTGGCGACCGCGGACGTCGAGCCCACGGCGGCGACGGCGATACCCCAGCGCGGACCCGCCGCCCGCCGCAACCGCCCGGTCGAGGCGTCGCTGACGGCGGCGGGCCGGAAGTCGGTGCCCGCGGCCATGGCCGCCGCGATGCGATCGCGCAGGGCGATGATCAGGTGCGGGTCGGGACCCAGCACCTCGGCCTGGGTCAGGCGCAGCCGCGGATGCCGGTCGCGCGCGGCGTCCAGCAGACCGGGCAGGTCCACCCGCGCGTGAAACGCGTTGCCCAGCAGCAACGGCACCACCACGGCGTGCGAATGCCCGTCGGCCGCGACGGCATCGATGACCTGATCCACCGACGGCGTACTCAGATCCAGGAACGCCAGCCGCACATCGAGATCCGGCCGCTGCGCCGCGATCCGCGCGACCACGTCCCGCATGGTCGCGGCCGAGCGCGGATCACGACTGCCGTGCGCCACCGCGATCAGCGCGGGCGCGTGCTCGATCCGGAAGGGCGAAGCCGCCCCGCCGCGCACGGTCACCATGGTGCCGAGCGCGGTGTTCGAGGCCGAACCGCCCGGCGAGACGGCCGGAACTGCGCCGGTGCCGGGCGGATTCATCTCAGGCTCCGACTTCGACCGCGGTCAGCGCGTCGCCGACCAGGCCCGCGGCCAGGGTGTTGCCGCCGGCGGGATCGATCAGCAGGAACGAGCCGGTGTGGCGGTTGACGCTGTAGTCGTCGGCCACGATCGGGTCGGCCACGCGCACCGAGATGCGGCCGATGTCGTTGAGCGACAGCGACTCCGGGCTGGGGTCGGCGGCCAGGTGCTGCTCGTCGAAACGCTCGATGAGCGCGCCGACGATGGCCTGCGTGGTGCGGGTGCCGTGCTTGAGCAGCAGGCGCGCGCCCGGGCGCAGCGGCTTGTCGCCGAGCCAGCAGACGGTGGCGTCGAAGGCGTCGATCGGCTCGGGAGCGCAGTCGGCGGCGGCGATCACGTCACCGCGCGAGACGTCCACGTCGTCGGCGAGCACCAGGGTGACGCTGCGGCCCGGCTGCGCCGAGGCGAGTTCACCATTGGGGGTGTCGATGCGCTCGACCGTGGTGCGGGTGCCCGAGGGCAGCACCACGACCTCGTCGCCCTTGGACACCAGGCCCGCCGCGACCTGACCCGCGTAGCCGCGGTAGTCGGGGTAGTCGGCGGTGCGGGGCCGGATCACGTACTGCACCGGGAAGCGCAGCCCGATCTCGTGGCGGCCGTGCACGTCCGCGTCCACCGGCACCGACTCCAGGTGCTCGATGAGCGAGGGACCGGTGTAGTACGGGGTGTTCTCCGACCGCGAGGCGACATTGTCGCCGTGCAGCGCCGAGACCGGGATCTCCTGGATGTCCTCGGGAGCCCAGCCGAGTTTGGCGGTCAGCTCACCGAATTCGGAGGTGATCCGCTCGAAGACGCCGGCCGGATCATCCACCAGGTCGATCTTGTTGACGGCCAGCACCAGCTTCGGCACACCCAGCAGCGCCATGACCGCGGCGTGGCGGCGGGTCTGCTCGATGACGCCCTTGCGCGCGTCGACCAGCAGGATCACCAGCTGCGCCGTGGACGCGCCCGACACCGTGTTACGGGTGTACTGGACGTGGCCCGGGGTGTCGGCGAGCACGAAAGACCGCTTCGGCGTGGCGAAGTAGCGGTACGCCACGTCGATGGTGATGCCCTGCTCGCGCTCGGCGCGCAGGCCGTCCACCAGCAGCGACAGGTCCGGCGTCGACAGACCCTTGTCGACCGACGCGCGGGTGACCGCGTCGATCTGGTCCGCGAGAACCGATTTCGTGTCGTACAGCAGCCGGCCGACCAGGGTGGACTTGCCGTCGTCGACCGATCCGGCGGTGGCCAGTCTCAACAGGTCGGACATCAGAAGTAACCCTCTCGCTTGCGGTCTTCCATGGCGGCCTCGGAGACACGGTCGTCGCCTCGGGTCGCGCCACGTTCGGTGAGCCGGGACGCGGCGACCTCGGCGAGGATCGCGTCATTGTCGGCGGCGTCGGAAATGATGGCGCCGGTGGTGGATCCGTCGCCGACGGTGCGGTAGCGCACGGACTTGACCAGCAGCTCCTCACCCTCGGCCGGGCCGCCCCACACGCCGGGGGTCATCCACATGCCGTCGCGCTGGTACACCGGGCGCTCGTGGGCGTAGTAGATGCTGGCCAGCTCCACGTCCTCGCGGGCGATGTAGCGCCAGATGTCGAGCTCGGTCCAGTTGGAGATGGGGAACACGCGCACGTGCTCGCCCGGAGCGTGCCGGCCGTTGTACAGGTTCCACAGCTCGGGACGCTGGCGCTTGGGGTCCCAGCGGCCGAAGGCGTCGCGCAGCGAGAAGATGCGCTCCTTGGCGCGCGAACGCTCCTCGTCGCGGCGGCCGCCGCCGAAGACCGCGTCGAAGCGGTTCTCGTTGATGGCGTCCAGCAGCGGCACGGTCTGCAGCGGGTTGCGGATGCCGTCGGGGCGCTCGGTCAGGCGGCCGTCGGCGAGGTAGTCCTCGACCGAGGCGACATGCAGTCGCAGGCCGTACTTCTCGACCACCTTGTCGCGGAACGCGAGCACCTCGGGCAGGTTGTGCCCGGTGTCCACGTGCAGCAGCGCGAACGGCAGCGGCGCGGGCCAGAAGGCCTTGATCGCCAGGTGCAGCAGGACGGTGGAGTCCTTGCCGCCGGAGAACAGGATCACCGGCCGCTCGAATTCGCCCGCCACCTCACGGAAGATGTGGATGGACTCGGATTCGAGCGCGGCGAGAGTGTCGAATTCAGTCTCGAGTGAGGTCATGACGCGTGCAACCCGCATTCGGTCTTGGCGAGCCCGGCCCAGCGGCCGGATCGCGGATCGGATCCCGGTTCCGGCTTCCGCGTGCACGGAGCGCAACCGATGGACGGATAACCCTCTTCCACAAGGGGATTGACGAGAATGCCATTGGCCTCGATGTAGGCCGCCATCTCGTCATCCGACCAGGCGGCGATCGGATTGATCTTCACCAGGCCGAAGCCCTCGTCGTAGGAGATGAGGGGTGCGTTGGCGCGAGTCGGCGCCTCCACTCGACGGATGCCGGTCACCCAGGCGTTGTATCCGACGAGGGAATTCTTCAGGGGGACCACCTTGCGCAGGCGGCAGCATTCGGCGGCGTCGCGGGCGAACAGATCCTTGCCCAGCAGCTGATCCTGTTCGGCGACAGTGTTTTCCGGCGTCACATTGACGATGTTCACGCCGTACACCAACTCGACCGCGTCCCGGGTGCCGATGGTCTCGGCGAAGTGGTAGCCGGTATCGAGGAACAGCACGTCCACGCCGGGACGGACCTGCGAGGCCAGCTGCACCAGCACCGCGTCCTGCATGTTGGAGGCGACGATGTAGTTGGCGCCGAAGGTGTCCTCGGTCCACTGCAGCAGTTCCCGCGCGGTCGCGTTCGGGCCCAGCTCGGCATTGCCCTTCTCGGCGATGGCGCGCAGCTCGGACTCGGCGAGTTTCGTGGTGGTCATTGATGTCTCTCCCAACTACCGCAGGTCTGCTTCATCGGCACGAACAGCCCACACCGCGAAACGCTCACCCTCGTCACGGTTCTTGACGAAGTTGCGCACCACGCGCTCGATGTAGTCGCCCAGTTCCTCGCTGGTGACCTTGTGCTGGCGCAACTTCCGGCCGAAACCGGAGTCGAGACCCAGGCTGCCCCCGAGGTGAACCTGGAAGCCCTCGATCTGATTCCCGTCGCCGTCGTCGACCAGCTGGCCCTTGAAGCCGATGTCGGCGATCTGGGACCGGCCGCAGGAGTTGGGGCAGCCGTTGATATTGATCGTGATCGGGACGTCGAGCTGCGCGTTGATGTCGGCGAGCCGCTGCTCCAGCTCGGGCGCGAGCACCTGCGAGCGCTTGCGGGTCTCGGTGAACGACAGCTTGCAGAACTCGATGCCACTGCACGCCAGCAGGTTTCGCCGCCAGATCGACGGACGGCCGTGCAGGCCCAGCGGTTCCAGCGCGTCGATCAGCTGCTCGACCTTGTCGTCGGGGACGTCGAGGACGATGAGCTTCTGGTAGGGGGTGAAACGCACCCGGTCCGAGCCGACCGCCTCGACGGCGTCGGCGACCTGGGTCAGGATGGTGCCCGACACGCGACCGGCGATGGGGGAGAAGCCGATGGCGTTGAGGCCGTTGCGCAGCTTCTGCACACCGATGTGGTCGATCGGGCGCTCCGGCTGCACCGGCGCGGGGCCGTCGATCAGCTTGCGCTTCAGGTACTCGTCCTCGAGCACCTGACGGAACTTCTCCACACCCCAGTCCTTGACCAGGAACTTGAGGCGGGCCTTGGTGCGCAGGCGGCGGTAGCCGTAGTCGCGGAACAGCGACACGACCGCTTCCCACACGTCGGGAACCTCGTCGAGCGGCACCCACGCGCCCAGGCGCTGGGCCAGCATCGGGTTGGTGGACAGGCCGCCGCCGACCCACAGGTCCAGGCCGGGCCCGTGCTCGGGGTGCACGACGCCGACGAAGGCGACGTCGTTGATCTCGTGCACCACGTCCTGCTGGCCGGAGATGGCGGTCTTGAACTTGCGCGGCAGGTTGGAGTATTCCTTCTTGCCGATGTAGCGCTTGACGATCTCGTCGATGGCCGGGGTCGGGTCGAGGATCTCGGTGAGCGACTCACCGGCCAGCGGCGAGCCCAGCACGACACGCGGGCAGTCGCCGCACGCCTCGGTGGTCTGCAGGCCGACCGCTTCCAGGCGGCGCCAGATCTCCGGCACGTTCTCGATCTCGATCCAGTGGTACTGGACGTTCTCGCGGTCGGACAGGTCGGCGGTGTCGCGGCCGAACTCGGTGGAGATGCCCGCGAGGGTGCGCAGCTGGGCGAGGTTCAGCGCGCCCGCGTCGCACCGCACCCGCATCATGAAGTAGCGGGCCTCGAGCAGGTCGATGTTCTCGTCGCCGGTGTAGGTGCCGTCGTAGCCCTGCTCACGCTGGGTGTAGAGGCCCCACCAGCGCATGCGGCCGCGCAGATCGCTCTTGTCGATCGAGTCGAAACCCTGCTTCGAGTAGATGTTCTCGATACGGGCGCGCACATTGAGCGGGTTGTCGTCCTTCTTGGACTGCTCGTTGGCGTTGAGCGGCTCGCGGTAGCCGAGCGCCCACTGGCCCTCCGACTTGCGCTTCACCGGACGGGCCGTGCGCTCACGCCGGACCGGCTGCGCCGAATCGGGCACAGTCTGCGGCGTATCGGAACTGGTGGCGTCGGTGCTCGACGTCATGGGGGTCGCTCCTGAAGGTCTTGCGGGCAGGCGGGAGGGGCTGGCTCACGCCTCCGATATCAGAGAACCGGCTCTATACGGCGTCAGGGAGACGCCGGATTCCGGGAGAATGGGAGCCGATCTACCGGAGGCTTCCGGACAGACAGCTCGCGCTGCAGACACGCTTGAAGTCGACATGGCGACGCGCCACGAGTCGTACTCCGAGTCCAGTCATGCGGCTTATTGTGCCACGTCAGAAGGGTCGTTCCGACTGCCGGATCGAATTTTCCGCAGTTTTCCGGGAAATCCCCTGGATATATTGTCCGATTTGTGACGGGCATCATAGATCAACACCGGGCAAACCACTTGGACGGTTGACCTGAACGATTCGGCGTGAATGCCTCGGCGATTCGGCGCGAGTCTAGGACGCGCGATCGGCGTCGGCCTCGGTCAGGCGGGCCTTCGCGGCGGCGAGGCGGGCCAGCTCGTCACCCAGTTCCGGGGAGAACATCCAATCCGGCCGATCGATGAATCCGGCCGGTAGGTATTCCGAGCGGACGGCCGTGCGATAGCCCAGGTCCCGGGCCCAGCAGGCCAGGGCCAGCAGCGGGAGCGAGAAGACGCCCTCGGGGTCGTTGCGCCACCCGTCGTTGTCGAAGAACGCCCGATGCCGGCGCAGCGCGTGGGTCAGCTCGCGGTCGAAGCCCTCGGAGTCGCCGTCGGCCAGCCGGATGAACACCTCCACGGCCGGGCGGAACAGCAGGTCGGTGACGCCCTGCGCGCCGACCCGGCTGGTGGTGTCCAGGGCCCAGGCCGCCTCGTAGACGCTCTTCGGGCCGTACCGCCACGCCGTCTGCAGCAGCCGCACCCACTCGTACTGGAAGTCGTCGAAGGCGTTGTCGCCGAACTCGCGCAGGCGGTCGATCGGATAGTCCACCAGCTCGGCCATGGCCTCGGCGTCGCGGGCGATGAGCGTCCACCAGAACGCCGCCCGCCAGCCCGCCACCTTGTCGTGGCGATCGAAACCGGATTCGATGCCGTCCGCCCGGAACCGCCGCGTCACCGTCTGCTCGGTCGAATGGGCGAAATACCAGGTCCGCGACCGCAGCGCCGCCGGATCCGACAGCAGCATGGTGGCCAGCAGCACCCCGTCCATGGACCGCGAGAAGTTCGGCCCGTCCGGCCGCACCGGCCGCCGCGACCGGTAGACCACCGGGGCCACCGACCCTTCGTCCACTTCCCTGATCGACTTGGCGTCGATCTCGTGCCGCGGCACCTCGATCATCGGCTCGTCCCCGTCCGCACCCGGACCAGCTCGCACCCGGCCCGCCGAAATCTTTTGGAATGTACCCGGATTCACCGAATACCGCCGGGTGGAGCCGGAAGCCGTCGGCCCGGGCGTTCGCCCGGCACCAGCGGCCATGACGGCCGGGTACGCCTCCGGGCAGCCTGCGACCCGGTCGGGGTCTGGTTTCGTACCGCGGCCGATCGGGCCCGGATTCGTACCGCCCGCGATCGGGCCCAACCCGGCTTCGCGTTGTCGTTGTCGGGACCCACCGCGGCCTTCGGCCAAGGCCGCCGCCCGAGCCCAGGGTGGGGCGTGGGCGACCGGGTGCGCTGTGACGCGGGCAACCGGTCACACTGAACGGGTGACCTCCACCGCTCCCGAACAGACCACCGGCACGGCTTCCGCGCGGGACGTCGACGCGCCGGTGCTGCGCGACTTCGGGGGCGGGCCGTTCGGGATCTACATCCACGTGCCGTTCTGCGCCACCCGCTGCGGATACTGTGACTTCAACACCTACACGGCGGGGGAGCTGGGCTCCTCGTCCTCGCCGCAGTCCTGGTTCGAGGCGCTGCGCGGCGAGCTGGCCACGGCGGCAAGGGAATTCGACGCGCTGCCCTCGGCGACACCCGCGGTGGAGACGGTGTTCGTGGGCGGCGGTACCCCGTCGCTGCTCGGCGGTGACGGCCTGGCCGGGGTGCTCGACGCGATCCGCGGCAACTTCACCCTCGCGCCCGGCGCGGAGGTGACCACCGAGTCCAATCCGGAATCCACCTCGCCGGAGTTCTTCGAGCGGCTGCGCGTGGCCGGGTACACCCGGATCTCGCTGGGCATGCAGTCGGCGGCCCAGCACGTGCTGAAGATCCTGGACCGTACCCACACGCCGGGGCGGGCCGTGGCGGCCGCGAAGGAAGCCCGCGCGGCGGGCTTCGACCACGTCAACCTGGACCTCATCTACGGCACGCCGGGCGAATCCGACGCCGATCTGGACGCCAGCCTCGACGCCGTGCTGTCGGCGGGCGTGGACCACGTGTCGGCCTACTCGCTGATCGTGGAGGACGGCACCGCGCTGGCTCGCCGGGTCCGCCGCGGCGAACTGCCCGCCCCCGACGACGACGTGCTCGCCGCCCGCTACGAGCGCATCGACACCCGCCTGGCCGCGGCAGGCCTGCACTGGTACGAGGTCTCCAACTGGGCGGCCTCCGATGCGGGCCGCTGCCGCCACAACCTCGGTTACTGGGACGGCGGCGACTGGCTCGGCGCGGGCCCGGGCGCGCACAGTCACGTCGGCGGCACCCGCTGGTGGAACGTGAAACACCCTGCGCGCTACGCGGATCGGGTCACCACGGGTGCGCTGCCCGCCGCGGGCTGGGAGTCGCTGACCGCCGAGGAGCGCTACACCGAACGCGTCATGCTGACCGTGCGGCTGCGCACCGGCCTGCCGCTGGCCGACCTCGACGCCGACGGCCGCGCCGCCGCTGAGCGGGTGATCGCCGACGGTCTGGCCGAGCGGGTGGGTGAGCACCTGATCCTCACCGACCGCGGCCGCCTGCTCGCCGACGGCGTCGTCCGCACCCTGCTGACCTGACGCCGGCCGGAATCGGCCAACCTCGAGTCAAACCGCCTGGTCGGGTCTAAATTGGTCACCGGAGATTTCGCAGCACCGGTCAGGATCGACACCCTTCGGCCCGAGGACTTCCCATGGTGAAGCAACTGATGCGACCCGTCGAGCTGCGGGCGCGGAGCTGATCGGCGAGATCGCCGTCCCGCCGCCCGCGGCGCCCAGCCCGGCGGATTACATCCC